>QQUJ01000005.1 GCA_008501635.1 Pseudomonadota bacterium | reverse complement strand
ATGCCTTGTTTGTACTGAGTGCATTGACCAATCTGTACCTGGCGCGGCGACGATTGCGATGCCCGACATAGGATTGGTGCGCCTGATAAACCGCAACGGCGCACAAAACGGCTAGAAAACGGCCCATGTTGAGCCGAATACTGCCTGCAAACGCTCCTTATGATGAAAAACACAAACATATTGAATCGGCCGTGCTGGTTTGCATCACTTATTCAGACGTTCCCTAAGTTGAAACCGGGGATATCAAAGGTCAGCCGAAACCGCGGCAAGTAATACAGCGCGTCTATTTCTTGAGCGATATTAAAACCTGCAACCAGTCCTACATCATCAATAACGCCTACACTCAATTCAAAACCGGTTATTTTTTTGAGGCTGATGATCGCATAGAACCCCGCGCAAGGTTCATCGTCCCCATACATTGCATTTTGAGTTTCTACAGCGTTTTTGCCATGGTTCGAATAATCAACAAAAAGGAGGTTCTCGCCGTATTTACAGCCGCTTGAATGCTGCACTGTCAACACAGATGGCCGCCAGTCTCAGAGGCGATGCCGCCGCCTTGAAAAGCCTTTTTGAATTTCCGTATTGATAGGGAAGCTCTGATACTACTCCAACCTGCAGAGAATGTACGGGAGGCCAAGAACAACGAAATGACCCTACTTTTGATACCCGTTTTGCAGTCCCGTGTGAACTTCGCTGGCAAACTACCCGACCAACCGCAAGCCTTTTAGCCTATACACGGTACACAGTTTCACTTCTTCACCGTTGCTTATTCAGACCAGGCCGCGCTCCGATAGACAGTGGTAGGTGGCCCGGTAGACTCATGACGACAGACTATGGGCACTTTTACCGAATGGTCTGTGCGCTATCGCACATAGAGATCGGTTGTTGCTGCGACTGAATGTCCCGGTACTTTTCGAAAGATCCCAAGACCAGCCCGGGATTCTACACGCGGAGCGCAACCATGGCTCAACCCCCTCTCCATGGACGGTTCAGTTAAGGCTTTTGCAGATAACATTTCGGCATAGCTTGCGGGAGATAATTCGTCAGCGCCGGAGTGACTACGCTGTCGATTGTAGAATCACTCGGTGGAGTAGACCACGCCGTTGATGGCGTATCAGCCCCGGTTTACCCGCTCCCGTTTAAGCAGGCCAAAGACACTTTCGGCTACCAAATTGTCGTAGCGGCCACTGACGCCGATCCTGCGGATCACAACAATGACCGCCATACCTAAGCAAGTGCCACTCCCATCCAGCACCTTTTCGCTTAACCTTTTCTTTTCCGGCGCCAATCACATGTTTACTGCATCCTGAATACCGCAAACCAACTCATGAAAAATTTCATCTGATCCATCTCTATTTGCGCATGTTCTGCGTACGTTACCGCACAGATCCGATTTGCACATACCAGTATCATCTGCAGTCCATCCCCATGGAACGCCTTCTGGTTTCTTACTACTGATTCTGCAAGCTGATTCGCAATATTTTTCACAGAAGGTTAATTGGAACCTACTCTCAAAAACCCGCGCGTGCTGTGTTGGGCCCCAGAGGTGCGCTGGGTAGGCCCGAAGGCGCAGCCAATAGCAACCGCTATTGGCAAGTCAAGAACACCGCCAGCGCACCTCTGGGGCCAACCCGAAGGGCCAGGCGCTCGCGGGAGATTTTGAGATAGGTTCTAGTTCCTGTTGTTCGCAACCAGAAAAAGAGAGTCCTCAAATAATGAAAGAACAGATCAGTGTCAAGGTATCGGAACTCGTGGACATGGGATGGAGGCCCTGTGCCGCCACGGAAACAACCGCATCGCTCACCACCCGGGGGCCATTCAACTGGTGGCTGTTCGTCATCATCCTCCTCCTGTTTCCGGTCGTAGGAGGCCTTCTATACCTGGCCTTCTGGCTTGCCACGTCGCGGGTGACGATCTTCGTATTTGAGAAGGATGGCGAAATCCAGACATCCGGAGACAGCTGGATGGTCCGCCTGCAGATGGCAAGGCGCGAAGCGTTCGTCCAGGAGCAGCGCCAGATCAAGGAACAGGGGTTCTGGAAGGTTATGTGGCCCAAGGTGCTGCTGATGGCCATAATGATCGGTCTGTGGGTGCTTCTTCTCGTGTGGATTTTTTAACCTGGGTGAGAGCCTGGTCAGGGACGAGCCCTGGCTCTTCGCCGCTCACACGGCCGGCGGCCGGGCCTGGGCACTGATCCTGTACGGGATCGTTCCTGACCAAACCGATGTGTGCGGTTTCAAGTCACTCAAAAGATGCTAGGAGATTGGCTTTTAAGTAACGCAGATCCCAGGCGCAAGGAAGCGACCCACACAAACCTGCGGCGACATTATGCGCATGCCTGCCATGAATGGGCTGACCGCCCCGAATCGGACCGCGACTGCGCGATCGCCATCGCGGATGAGCGGCGAGTTCGCATCCGGAAGGTCTACCTGGCCGGGCGCACCCGCTGGTTTTTACATTCAAAAAAACGAGCCGGTGGGTATAAATGCCGACCAGCCGATTGGTTGCAAAATTCCTTCCGTTGGTTGCCGGCAAGGTGCAAAGGAGATGCGATACCGAGGTGAGCATGGAGCTATAGTTCGGGTCTTCCCCCTCACATCGTGCAGCGGGACAATCAGCGCGACGCATGTTTCTGCGAGTCAGAGACCTATCACTTCCACCAGCAGTTCTCCCGACGGTACGGTGTAAGAGTCCACACCTATTGCTGGATGACGAACCACAGCTACGTGCTCGCCACTCCACAAAGGGAGAGCTTGATTTCCGATACCATGAAGATGTTCGGTAGCGATGCGCAGTCGGCGGATGGGCGTTCCCTGTTTTCGCCATTTTCCGCAACCTGGTGCACCGCGTGCCGGTCACGGTCGGCGTCTGACCGCGCGGCGGACCGGGAACGCGCTGCTACTGGTGCTGCTCGTCTGCGCCCCGACGATGACGGAGACGGAAACAGGTCCACAGCCTGTTAAACAACTGTCGAATCCCCCTGCGGCACCTGTCACAGCCCGACGTTGCCGAAATCCCAGCACCTGGACCGTTTCAAGTGGAAGTGGGCGATCGACGACATGGTAGACGAGTTCGGCACTACCTGAATCACCGAGGAAGTGTGCTGACAACGGCCCGAATCGGTGTTGGCGGTGACCCGTGGCGCAACGTTTCCGAGATGACCCGCAACGATGGCTGAAGAAGATCTTGACACCTATACTTGGAAGGGACCCATTTTCGATCATGATCATCACACCCGGTTACATCACCGGCAGGGACCAACGGCTCGCCCGCGGTGGCTGGCATCGTCCGCCTCACAAGAGTTGACATGAATATACAGACGAAACACGAAATGGACCGGCACAAGTCAACCCACTCCGGCGACTCACACGGTTCGCACGGCGGTCACGGCGACCACGCCGAAATGTTCCAGCGTCTGTTCTGGCGGAATCTGATCTATGCCGTTCCGATCCTGGTCTTCTCGCCGATGATCCAGGAATGGTTCGGTTATGAACTCACCTTCACGGGTTCGTCATGGATCCCGGTGATCTTCGGGACCATCCTTTTTTTCGACGGTGGTCGCCCGTTCCTCACCGGCGGTTACTCGGAAGCGAAAAGCCGCCAACCGGGCATGATGCTCCTGATCGCCATGGCCATCACCGTGGCTTTCCTGGCCTCTTTGGCCAACCTGGCGGGTATCCTCGATCTGGAGTTCTGGTGGGAGCTTGCTTTGCTGATCGTGGTCATGTTGTTGGGCCACTGGCAGGAAATGAAAGCGATCGGCAGCACCCAGGGGGCCCTGGCGGCCCTGGCGGCGCTGCTTCCCGATGAGGCCGAACGGGTGGGTGACGACGGCGAGGCAGAAGCTGTCTCTCCATCCAGTCTCGAAGTCGGTGATCTGGTGCTGATCCGGCCGGGAGCACGGGTACCGGCCGACGGCAAGATCGAACGGGGCGAGGCCGCCTTCGACGAGTCGATGCTCACCGGTGAATCCCAACCCGTCCAGCGCGGGGTGGGCGAACGGGTGGTGGCCGGTTCGGTAGCGACCGATTCGTCGGTGCGGGTACGCATAGACGCTGTCGGGGACGCCACTGCACTGGGCGGCATCCAGCGTCTCGTTTCCGCAGCCGAGCAGTCCCGTTCCCGGGCCCAGGCCCTGGCCGATCGGGCTGCCGCCGCGCTCTTCTATGTGGCGGTCGCGTCCGCCGTGATCACGGCCGTCGTGTGGCTGGGCCTGGGTCGACCCGACGATGCCCTCACCCACACGGTTGCCGTGCTGGTGGTTGCCTGTCCGCATGCCCTCGGCCTGGCCATCCCATTGGTGATTTCACTTTCAACCGGACTGGCCGCCCAGGCCGGAATCCTGATCAAGGACCGCCTTGCCCTCGAGAAGATGCGCACGGTCGACACCGTCCTGTTCGACAAGACGGGAACCCTCACGGAGGGTGCGCACGTCCTGACCGAGATCGCGGCACTCGATGGAGATGACGACACCCTCCTCGCACTTGCTGCCGGTGCCGAAGCCGAGTCGGAACACCCGCTGGCACGAGCCATCACCCGGTCGGCCGAAGAAAAGGGGCTGACGGTGGCGCGAGCGGACGATTTCGTTGCCCGTTCCGGAGTCGGTGTCAGCGCCCTGGTCGACGGCCATCGGGTTCAGGTCGGAGGTCCGAGCATGCTGGAGGAACTGACGCTGACGGCGCCGGACGCTCTTGCGGAGCAAACACGCGCCTGGGCCGATCGCGGCGCCGCCGTCCTCACAGTGGTAGTCGACAATGCAATCGTCGGCGCCCTTGGGCTGGAGGACCGGGTGCGGGAAGAGTCCCGCCAGGCGGTTTCAGCTTTGCAGGACCTTGGCATATCCGTGGTGATGATCACCGGTGATTCCCGGGCGGTTGCCGACCACGTCGCCGCCGATCTCGGTATCGAAGAGGTCTTCGCTCAAGTGCTGCCTGCCGACAAGGACGAGGCGGTGGCCAGGCTTATCGAGCGTGGCGGAACTGTGGCCATGGTCGGCGACGGTGTCAACGACGCACCGGCGCTGGCCCGCGCCGACGTCGGCATCGCCATCGGGGCCGGTACCGACATCGCCATCGAGTCGGCCGGCATCGTCCTGGCCTCCAACGACCCACGGGCTGTCCTGTCGCTGATCCGGCTCTCGAAGGCCTCTTACTCCAAGATGGTCCAGAACCTGTGGTGGGCGGCCGGTTACAACATCGCGGCGCTGCCTCTCGCCGCCGGCGCGTTGGCCTGGGCAGGCTTCGTCCTCCCGCCGGCGGTGGCAGCGGCGCTGATGAGCCTGTCTACGGTGATCGTGGCCGCCAACGCCCAGACCCTCCGTCGTCTCAACCTTCGTCCCGGGGCCGTGGCGGCCGCGTGAAGCGTCAGAAGACTTCGGGGAGCCAGTCAGATCAGTGAAGCGCGGGTTTATGCGAACATAGAAACGCTGGGAAGCTGTGATGGCCTCTTCCAGCACAGCCCTGCATGACCTTAAATTACGCGCAAGTGGGCGCCATAAGCATCATTTACTGCGCGCACCAGCCTTTCGCTTTTTTGCTGTGCGGTATAAGAGCGGCACACCCGCTTCGGGTGCCAAAGCCCGGAATGTAAAGCTCTCCTCGATATACAGCTCGACCGTTGTAGCCGAATGGCGTTCATAGCCGATGGACATATCCCGTCCAACCACGAGTTCGAAATCGCCACCTCGCAAACTGACAACGACGGCCCCTTCGACAGCGGGAGCCCAAATGATCCGACCGTCCAGCAGCTTCTCGACATTGCGGATTACCGGGAACCCGCCTTTTGTGGTGGTTTGCGTGAGCCCTGTGTAGCACTGTGGTCCGAGCGCGATCGCATACGGTCCGTCCACGCCAGCGATACGGAGTTTTGCAAGAGCGGCCGCGATGACGCCGGGGTAGCTCTCGTAATCATCGGTAAGGGTGAGTGCTTCATCCCCCGCCACTTCAATAATACCTTCGATGTGGGCGTCGGCGTATCCGTGAAACACGGCGTGATCCTCCGCTATCGCAATTGCGCGGGCCGCGTCCAACACCGGCTGCAAGTCCGCATCTTTCGCGCCCCTTGCTATAGCGTCGAGCTCGCTGCGTGGTAGTTCAAACGGTACGCGAAACTCGACCAGCGGCTGCACCCTTCGCAAGGAAGCGGAAACGCCGGCATGCGGCGGGTTCGAGAGCGCTTCCGTTCGCCCGAGTCCGACCGCGGAACTATGCCACCCCAGGGGTCCGTCAAAGTCCACAATCTTGCGGGCTGCCAGGTTGACCTTTAGTGTGGTTCTGGCCTCCTCGTCGATTGTTTCCCAGGCCTTTGCGGTAATCGGAGCTTGTTCGCGTCGAAGATCGTTCATCAGGTGTTCCCCTCTTTGAGACTTCCTACCCCGAGCGAAAGATCACTTGCCGGGACCCCGGAATCCTCCCCTTGCGCGCTTTTCTCCAGCTCCGTGATCTTGCCTTCGGTGAAGAGATACGTCTCCAGCTCATGCTCGAAAGTGGCGTCCCTGCGCCGCAGCCACTCGAGCAGCATGCATGCATGCTCCTTCTCTTCATCGCGGTTATGCACGAGGATGGCGCGCAATTCGTCGTCTTCCGCGGCATCGATCCGTTGATCATACCAATCGACCGCTTCAAGCTCCTCCATCAGCGAGACAATCGCACGATGCCGCTCGATGGTCTCGGGCTTCAGTTTGTCGGCATTTTCATGAAGTCCTGCGCTTGCTCCAGTCATTCTATGATCTCCAATTTCCATCGGTGGATGAAACCTGCGCAAGGGCACTTGTCCTTGCAAGCGCCCTCCTCTGAACCTCGCTTACCCTACAGAGCGCGACCTCATCCAAATCATTGTTTCCATCATGTGAAATCACTCAGCTTCGCAAATCGTCAGCTCGATTCATTATTGCACTATAGGCCACTATGGAACGAAGTCCAGTATGCCCCGTCGCAACCGAACCGGAGTTTTACTCCGCAACCACGGACGGTTGAGTCAAGTTCGTGGACCCGTCCGGCTATGCTCGACAATCGGTGCATTTGCGCTAACGCGTGGGCGCCGACAGCTCACAAGGTGCCGGTGACTGGTGATAGATGATCAGGTTATGACTGGCTGTAAAAGCTGTCACAATAACGGCTCGATCTTTAAACATTACGTTTACTAGAACCTATCTCAATATCCCGCGCGAGCTGTGCCGGTCGCTCGTGGTTCGAGCGCCAGGCGCGGCGATCGTGGTTGGGTCACTCCCAATGAGTGAGCCGCAACACCGCGCTGGAGCCACGAGCGCCCGGCCCTTCGGGCTGACCCCAGAGGTGCGCCGGCGGTGTTCTCGACTTGCCAATAGCGCTGCTATTGGCCGCGCCTTCGGGCCTACCCATCGCGCCTCTGGGGCTCAACACAGCATGCGCGGGTTATTGAGATAGGTTCTAGTGAACCAAACGCAAAGCCTGCTTAATGTCTTTCACCACCCATTGCCGATCGAGCACCTGATAGACACCATGGCGTTCAAAATCTTTCGCCAGCTCAGCGTGAACGCCCGATAAGATGACCTGAATGCCCTGCTTGTGAAAATTGCTGATGATATCCTTCAAAGTCTGAAAACCGGTGGCATCAATCAAGGGCACATAGCGCATTCGTAATATGATCACCCGAGCCGATGAGGGAATACTGGTGAGGGTGTGTTGAAACTGCCGAGCCGCACCAAAAAATAACGGCCCATTGATTTCATACAACACCACGCCTTCCGGCACATCCAGAGTCTCTTCCTCAAACAGGCGCTCCACCCGCTCTTGATCCATAGTGATGTTATCAATCTGCACGGATTGGCTCATTCGATTCATAAACATAAAACTCGACAGCACAATACCGACCTGAATGGCAATCACCAGATCAAATAGCACCGTCAGGAAAAATGTGGTGAGTAAAATAATGACATCCATTTTGTCGCCTTTTAAGATCGACTTAAATTGACGCCATTCGCTCATATGGTAAGCCACAACCACTAAAATTCCGGCCAGACAGGACAACGGAATCAGTTTTGCCAGGGGCGCAAACAACAGCATGATCAACAACAAAACCACACCATGAACAATCCCGGCAATCGGAGTACGGCCGCCATTATTGACATTGGTGGCGGTGCGGGCAATGGCGCCGGTGGCGGGCATACCACCAAACAACGCCGAGGCGGAATTGGCCGCACCTTGTGCCATCAGTTCCACATTAGACCGGTGTTTACCGCCAATCATGGAATCGGCCACCACCGCCGACAACAGGGACTCGATCGAACCCAGTAATGCAATCGCAAAGGCCGGCTGGATAAGCGATTTAACAATGCCAAAATCCATCTCCGGTAAACTCGGCATGCTTAGCGCATTGGGAATCTCACCGAACTGACTGTAAATGGTCTGCACCGGCATATTAAATAAGTGCACAATCAGGGTTGCCAGCACGATCGCCACAACCGACCCCGGAATCAACTTGATAAACTTTTGCAAATAAAGCGTCAGCAGCACCGTGGTCACCGCAATGACCACCGCATAAACATTGACCTGATTCAAATGAGTCGCATACAGCGACCATCTGGCGAAAAAATCTGCAGGCATATCGGTAATCTGCAAACCCAGAAAGTCGTTAATCTGCGATGAAAAAATAATCACAGCAATGCCGCTGGTAAAACCCACAATCAACGAATAGGGAATAAATTTTAAAAAGTTGCCAAATCGTGCCAGGCCAAACGCCATCATGATAAAGCCGGCCATGAATGTGGCGATGATCAAACCGTCCACACCATGGGTCTGGACAATCCCGTAGACAATGACAATAAAAGCACCGGTGGGCCCGCCGATTTGCACCCGACTACCACCAAACACGGAAATAACGATACCGGCCACGATCGCCGTCAGTAAACCCTTCTCCGGTGACACCCCGGAAGCGATGGCAAAAGCAATCGCCAGCGGCAAGGTCACAATCCCCACAATCACTCCGGACATCACATCCTTGAGTATCGTTTCACGCGGAATACCGGCTTTGATCAGGGAAAATAACTTGGGCGTGAATTCACCGTTCATAAGGTTGTCATGGTTGTTGTCCAATGGTACATCCTCGTTTCAATAACTCGCCGGCCGACAAAATTACAGCCTCAATCAGCTTCACTTTCCACGCACTGAAATGATGGCACCGTCGCGGGCACAATTCCGTATGCAAAACATGCTTTCGCATATCAGCGTGCGCTTCGTTGCGCAGGGACGCAACGATGAATGAAAAATACGCAACTGTCCGGACTGCGTAGCGTCAATCCAGTCGTGGTCTGCGGATCATCGTGCAGCAGCAAGTGACACCCTGTTCAGATCGATACCGCCTCACGATCAACCTCGTCAGAAAACCAATGATCCCAAAGCCCATTTTGCATTCTTTGCGCTTCGTTTTCCTAGCGAGATCCAGCACGACCTCATGACTCAGGTCGGCGCGCTTGAACAGATACTCGCCACGCCGGATCGATGCCAGCACATCAGCGCGCTGACGTACAGCTTCAAAGGGGGGGGCAGGATCTATTGGGTCAGAATCATTGATTTGGGGGCTTTTCTAAATGCCGCCGACTTTATACCCCCGCCATGCCCCAAAGGCATGGACCACCGCACGGTCTTGGCTTTGATCTGCGCCTTGCACCGGTCATCATCCAGGACCCAGGCCTTGTTCGTCGCTTCCCGTATCGCCGTCAGGTCTCGCGCAGTCCTCCTGCTGCGAAACAGTGCGCGGTAGGCACTCTGTCGCTCTGCGTCGGTTTCGCCCAGTCGGTGATACATCGAATGAGGTGTCAGCAACTGGATGGGCGTTCCCTGAGCATTACCCTGGTAACCGGACCAGGGGGATGCCGATGGGTGCACACCCTATTGGCCCGCACGGGGTTCAGTTCGATATAGCGGTACACGGTCAGTAGATAGTTATCGGCATCCACCAGCGTGGATTTGTACCGCCCCTCCCACAAGGTTCCGGTACGACCATAGGTGAAGTTGAAATACTGCACGTATTTGCGACTCTGGACCTGCATCTTGCGGCTGATGCCCTGCTCGTCGCTTGGCGTTGCCAGCAAGTGGACGTGATTGGTCATCAGCACGAAGGCATGGATGGCAACTTGGTATTTGGTTGCGGCATCCTTGAGACACGACAGGTAGCCTTATAGTCTGCTTCATCGTAAAAGCGGGCCATGGAGTTCCTCCTTGAAACACCACTCAAGGTGAATCCGCTTCAGTAACATAATCAATGACGCTGACTCCATTGATCTCTGAAAAAGGTGTAGGAATCACTGTTTGCCGCGTGACGGCGAACGTGTTGTGGTTGATGTTTGCACCCACGTTGACTAGGATGCATTGAGGCTGGTTCCTGGGGTGAGGGTTGTTGGCTTGGCGACTTACGGCTTTTCACCCGAACCAGTCTTTTTTTATCCGAATTCGTGCACTGACACCCTCACACGAAATGAGATCCTACGCCTGTGCCATCCTGACTTGGCCATGCAGGAGAGAAAATAGTGTCAAATATTAAACTGTTAACTGCTGTTGGGTTATTCTCCGGTGTGTTGCTGTATGCGTGGGTCACACATGGTACCGGTGTCGTCAGGAACGACCCGGACCGCAACATCAGCATTCCCGAACAACTGACCGTGCCATTGCAGGTGCAGGCCGCCTACAACGAAACGATGATATTCGTCCGCTATCGTTGGCCGGCGGAGCGCCCCGGTATTTTCCACGACATCTTGCGCTATCAGGATGGTAGCTGGATCGTCGAGGGTGGCGAGATGCCTGGATCCAACCCGTTCGGGATGCACGAGGACCGCGTGGCGATGATGCTTGACGACGGCAGCGTGCCCGCCTTCTCGCGGTACGGCGGCTACATCACCGTCGGAGACGGTCTGGCGGGGTTGACCAACGAGGCACCCGAGGAGGTGACCAAGTATTTGCCGTTGACCCGGAACCAGTTGGGGCGATGGGATGACATGGCTTCTGAGGGCGAGCTGCTGGGCATGCGTCAAGCAGGGTATTTCCTCGATCTGTGGCATTGGCGAGCGGGCCGGTCCAATCCTGTCGGCGAGGCTGACGACCAGCATATCCACACGGGACGTGACGGCGATGCGGGATCATCCAGCTACGCGACCAACTGGGACAAAGATCTGAAGCAGCCCCGGGTAATGTTCAACATGGCGTCAGCCGGGTATCGGGCACTGCATTGGGAGGACGTGGCCGCAGGCCGGATCTCACAGGACCAGGTCTACGCACTGATCGAGGGCGAGGCCGTTCCCTTCGATCCCGATGCCGGCTGGCAGGACGGCGATGTCCTGCCGCGACGTATCCTGCGCCCGGCAGCCGGATCACGCGGTGACATCCGCGTATCCGGCGAGGGGCACTGGGCCGACGGCTATTGGGACGTCACATTGTCGCGGGCGCTCGACACCGGGCATCCGGCGGATGACAAGATCCTGCAAGATCACCGCAGCTACGACGTGGCCTTTGCCATTCATCGCAATGCCACGGGCGGACGCTGGCACTATGTCTCGTTGCCGCGCACGTTGGGTCTGGCACACGAAGCCGATATCAACGCTGCTCGGTTCACCGGTGTTGCGCCGACATGGAGCGACATCTGGACCAACGTGACCCTGTTCTACCCGGGTCAGGTGACGTGGCCGATGCTCAACAGCGCGCATCACGCCGGGGCTGAGGCTATCGCGGCCGGAATCCCGGTCAAGGCGCGCCACAGCCCCGAACAATTGGCGGTCTACGGCGTCGAGGTCGAGTTTCGCGACGCCATCCGCCGTCAGTGGCTGTTGACGCTTCTCGCCGGTCTGGTCCTGATCGGTGCCTTCGGTGTTGCCCTGAATGCAACGATATCTTCGCGGAAAGGAGCCTGAAAATGGCACCCTATCATGTTTTAGCGATCCACTTCCCCATTGCTCTCTGGATGGTGTCTTCGTTGGCAATCGTGATCCGGGCCTTCAGCTCCGGCCCTATAGGACAGGCGATGGACCGGGCGCTGCCTGTATTTCTCACCCTCGGCATGATCGCCGGAGCGGTTGCCTATGCGCTTGGTCTTTTGATCTTTCCATGGGAAACGCTATCGTCCACACCGATGGGGCGCAATCATATGCTGCTGGCAAGCTGGTCGCTTGCCTTTTACACACTTCTGGCAGTGATCCGCTATCTGCACGGCGGTGAACTCTGGATCGGTCTGTCGCGGTGGGTAATGGTGGTGCTGGCCGGTATCGGAGTGGTGTTGGTGGGGATCACCGGAACACTCGGTGGGCATCTTGTCGGCAACTATACTGAGATAGGCCAGGTGCTGCGGCGTTTGGGCTGGGAGATCTACTCGACCTACTATCTGCCGGACCTGACGCTGCTGATCATCGCAGCGGTTTCCGTCATCCTCGTCGCGCTCGGGTTTTTTGGCCGCGGCAAGGTGCGAGCATAACGCAGGCGGGTGACAGCGGGGGCTTTGGGCGTAACGGATCGGCCGCGGACAAAACCATGCGGTGGCACTCAAGGTTGACACCGTCCGCCTGCGCTGGACCGTACTCGAACGGCTGGGACAGGCAAGCCGCAACCCTTCGCCTCGAATAGCTACGCCCGAATTTACACCACTAGTGGCGTTACTGTTTTAACCTGAGACATACCCGGCGGGATAAAAGTAGGGGCTGTTGACGTTTGGGATTCATGAATCGTCTGACATCTGATTCAAGGTTGCAAACAGAGCAGAGCAACCTTCGGTCCAACAGGGAGGTCTCCCTCGTCGGTCTTCAGGTCGATAGTGCTACAAGCGTCGCGCACGTACCCGCCCGAGGATCGCCTCCAGCGGCGTGAAAGATTGCTTCCATGAACGGCTGTCGCTGGAAGCGGCCCGGTTGTCTCCCAGCAGGAAACAATGACCTTCGGGCACCAGCCACGAGCCGCTCGTGTCTCCCGCGTGAACCACATAAGGTTCGGTCAATTGCTCGCCATTACGAACGAGGCCGCCGGAGTCCAACACCAGCCGATCACCCGGCAGTCCCAGTATCCGCTTGACCACACGCTGACCCAACTCAGCGGATTGCACTACTGCGATGTCGCCATGGCGAATTCGATGTCCATGCAGGATCGACCGGGTGAACAGAAGCTGCCCGGAACGCAGCGTCGGCCACATGGAGTGCGCGTGCACCCGGATTACGAATCCGACATAGCGCCGGAACAAAAAGGCTGCGATGCCCCCGGCGCCGAGCATGACGAGCCATTGCCAGTTCACCCGGACGACTCAGTGATGGTGATGGTCTTCTTCCCCTTCCGCAAATTTGTAGAAAGACACATAGGCAGCGACGTACGCGCGCCCGGCGACCAGATCGTTCACATCGAACTGCTTCAGGGCTCTGGCCTTGTCGAAACGGCGCTGCAACTCCGAATGTTTGTCCGCAGGGATCAGCGCCATCAACGGCTTCAGATTGCCCGTCTCCATCGCCTCGTCCGCGGCTACCACCTCGGGATCCAGCACGGTACCTGTCGGCTTGATACCGTCATAGGACGCCCCTTCTCCGGCGCGGTGGATGCGCACCAGATTCTCGAGAAAGTGGCGGTCTGCCACATCGGCGGCATCCGCGCTCAGGGTACGCACCTTTATGGCCTTGTCGAAGATGGGGCGCAATTCCGCGTCTCCTTCGGGCAGGATCCATTTCAGCGCATGGTTGGCATTGCCGGTTTGCAGAGCTTTACGCCCATCGAGGACGGCCGGGCCATCCTCGGTGTCGCAATGGGCGCTCGCTCTGCGGGGAATCAGAACGAGCAGGGTAAACAACAGGAAGGTCGATAAGAAAATGAAAGTCAGCATTGTTCGCTCCTCGATGATGATCATTGTGACGGATGCATCTGGCGAGCCGCGACTGACCGCCTATTGCAATCCCGCGCCCATGATTGTATCCGCTTGAGACGGGATCAACCATGTGCAGGCCAACAGCTTACGCGGGGCCTGCATCTGCCTTGTTGACCAGCATCAAGTCCAGAGCAGTACCGGCCAGGTAGACTGGCGCGCAGCGCACCCGCGTGTCGTCGTAGTCTTCGTCCTGGCTGAATTGGTAGTCGGCGGCCGGGAGCAGGCCGGCGCCCTGTGGGGCTCTTGACGCGGCTCAAGGGGAGATCTTCGCACCGCGCCGGACGCCGAGGCCCGGGTGGCTGTCACAGCCGCGACACCACCGCCTCTTCGCCGCTGATCCGGATCCACCGCTTCCAACCCATGATGTTCGCTCATAGTACAGAGAGTCCTTTCCCTAACTCGCCTCAGGAGGTGACAGCGTGGTCACCGGCGTCATTGGACAAATCACGCCCGCGGGGATAGAGTCGTTATCCACCGCACCCTTGGCTCCAAATCAAGCGTCCGTGGTCAGATCGTGAACCCAGAGCCGCATCTCAAGCTTGATCCGAGGTCAAAACGGCTGCTCGAAGCTCTCACACAATGAGAGCTGTCGCGATGGGCCCGTTACTTCCGGGAGTAGATTCGTGCCCGAATCCAGCGATATCCGGACCCTGCGCCTGACTCTCGCACTATACGCCGTGATACTTGTGGCGAAGATGGCCGCTTATCTCGCATCAGGTGTCATGGCGGTATTCGCGGAAGCGCTGCACACGCTGAGCGATATCTTTATCACGACCTTCCTGCTGATCGCGGCGACTTACTCGCGCCGGCAGGCTGATGCCGTACATATGTTCGGCTATGGCCGCGCCCAGAACATCGCCGCCCTCGTTGCCGCGACGCTTTTCATCTCTTTTACGAGCTTCCAGCTATATCAAGAGGCGATTCCGCGCCTTTTCCGCCCGCATGAGGTCGAGTACGAGAATCTGCCGCTTGTGCTCGGGGTGATCGTCGGATCCATGGTGTTGGCGGCAATTCCCCTCGTCATGCTCTACATACAGAAGGCACGCGGTGCGGCCGCCAAGGCGCTGCTTTTGGAGTTGGTCAATGACCAACTTGGCCTTGCCGCAGCGCTGCTTGCGACAATCTTGATCCCGCTAGGCTATCCGCTCGCCGACCCGATCGCCGCGATCGTGGTGGCAACCATCATCGCGGCAAATGCGATAATCCTGTTTCGCGACAGCGCGAGCTTTCTGCTTGGCAAGTCTCCGGGTCCGGAGTTCCTGGCCGAGATGGAACGCACCGCACGTTCAGTACCCGGTGTGGTCAATTTGCGCGGTGTGCGTGCAGAATATGTCGGTCCCGATACCGTGCACGCAGGCATGCAGATCGAAGTGGCGCCAAACATCACTGTCGAGGAGGGCGCACGCATCACCGCGGAAGTGCGCCGGCGGGTGCACGAACGCATTCATCCCGGCTATTGCTACATAGAGATCGATCCGGCGCATGAGCCGCTGCCGGGGACCTCCGCGACCTGACCTTTGCGCACACTGGCCGTGTGTATGTGGCCGTCCGCTTGCCGCGCTTCAACCCTGGGGCGACGATGCAGAAGGACACGCAGACCGCAAACAGGAGCATGAGTACCGCAATGCTGGGACGCTCGGCAGCTCGAGTTGGTCCTGGGGTTGCTCACGGCGGGCTTCTGTGTCGGTCAGCTATTTCAACAGCCGAAAAAAGGATCGAGACCGGGTCACCGGACGCGCTGATAAACTTTCTCACCGATAAGCCAGGAACTGAGGTCAAGACCCGTTTCGATCACTTGAAGGACCTGCAGAGTGACGATATCAGCGACATGCGCCCGCGCGTGCATGTCGCAGCAATGCTCGGTTGGAAGGTCTATTCGCACAAGCTCTATCTCACGATGAAATCCAATCCGTATGAGGGGCAAGGAGACCATCATTCCGGCTACGGATCGTCTACCGGCTGCCTCTGATCAGTTTGCGATCGACCGTTTTGAATGTGCCATGACAGAGAGAGTGGGATATGTTCATCAACATTGTGCAGTTTCCAAAGATCAAGGATGGAAAAGACACTGAATTCCGTCGGTGGTTCACCGATTCAAATCGATCCTATGCATCCCACCCCGGCTTTATCCGTCGAATATTGTTGCAGCCCCGCGAGGAGGGAGGTACCTACGTCGCCCTGGTCGAGCATGAGAGTCATGAGACCTTTATGGCCATGCACACAAGCGAGACCCAGGCAGAGTTGCGAAAGCGCGCGCAAACTCTCTTTCACGGAAATCCGCAGCCGGTCTTCTATGATGCCGTGATCGAGTAAGGCCCTTCCGATATAAAGGCGCCGCCTGCGGATAGTTCGTTCTCCTCCTCAGCAGAATCTGTGGGTGAGCTGAGGTTCCGGTAGATGTCCAAGTTTATGATAAAGGGGGGAAAGGAGCGCCCCGAGTACCCCGGGCGCGGGTATAGTCATACCCGCCAGCATTCTGTAGGGTGTCGGAGTGCCCACCACCGGCACTGTCCCGGTACTCGGCGTCGACCGGATCTGAATATGTGCCGTACCACGGTGGATGTCAGTGGTAACCTGACCGCGCATGTGGGGATGGATCGGTAAAGAGCTTGCGGCTGATGACCCTGCACAAGCGCAACCAGAGGTTACCTGAAGAGAAACCGCTTTTCCGTGGTATCCCTATTCGCTGCCCTGGAACGAGCCACCGATACGCGGATCGTAGAGATCATGGGCCATGCCCTGGTATCTGTCGCGCTGGAAGTGTATCAGGAGGAAGTCGCCCGGATGATCGCGCGTTATAAGCTGTTGGCGCTGCCGGTTGTCGATGACGGGTCTCACGTGAACTCATAGTCACACTCGCGCTGGGGGCGACGATGGCGTTTATTGTTCTTCCGGCCGGGGTGCTGCGTGGCGGGCCCGACATGCAATTGGGCATCAGACGAAACCAGCTCTATACGTGGAAGGAACAGATGACAAGAAAAGAGTGATGCGCCAACCGCCAGGAAAGGTCGGCCAAAGAAAGAAGATGAGCCTGAAAAAGCAAAGCCAAGAGCCGAGAATACGTGCCTGAGAGAGAACATGCAGGTTATTATCGATGCCATCTCACGGGAAGAGTGGAAGATGGTAGTGACGATCGCTCCGTTAATTGCCGATCATTCGCAGCCGCCGCTGGCAGAGAGTATGTGTGTTTTTCAGTTCATCGGCTCTGATGCGGACACGTTCAAGCGTCATGACATTGAAACCGCACAAGGCGGCGCAGATGCTGAAGCAGGCGACTGCACGTCGCGACGGGCAAGCCGTAACCGAGTATTCCGCGGCTACTACAAACCAGCCGCCCGGCCTGCCATCAGCGTACCCGTGAACCGTTTAGGGAGCATTTCCATGGACAGCGCTGAAGTAACGCGCAGTACCGTGCAATTTCTCATTGCCCGGCAACAGGTGCGGTGTATAGGACTCCACCTGGTCTCGGTCCAGTCGCAACGATGGGCAGAGCACTCATATTTGATTCTCGCCGTGGGAGGTGCGTGATGGCCTTATGGCAGATTGGCAATCGAAAAAATCTCGTTCTCGCCGGTTTACTGGGTGGGCTTATTCTGCTTGCGCTATTGGTTTATAACCGCGAGGGACCGGCCCGCAGCGAGTTGGGTTCCCAGTCTCCGGGTCTAAGGGTAATTGAAGTTCAATCCATACCGTTTGTGTTGACAGCGAGGGGCTTCGGTATTTCTCGTCCGGCACAATCCTGGCAGGCAGTGGCCAACGTGGCCGGACGCGTGACGCAGCGCCACCCACAGCTG
Organism: Pseudomonadota bacterium; assembly: GCA_008501635.1. Classification (NCBI taxonomy): domain Bacteria; kingdom Pseudomonadati; phylum Pseudomonadota; species Pseudomonadota bacterium. Next base: position 88,868 of record QQUJ01000005.1, on the reverse strand, counting down.
AACAGCGGTACGCTACTGCCCGCGGGCACGCTGCTGTTGTCACTGGATCCGAGTCGCTACCAGATGGCGATTGCCGCGGTCGAAGCCGAACTGGCATCGCTGGCGGCCGAGCGCGAGCAGTTGGCAATGGAAATGCAGAATACCAGGCAATTGTTGCAGATTGAAAATGAGCGGCTGCAGTTGTCCGAACACGAGCTCAGACGCAATGAGCGGCTGGCCGATACCGATGCGGTATCGCGGTCCCGGCTCGGTGAGCAGCGCCGCGCAACACTGGCGCAGCGCCAGCTTGTGCAGTCGCTGGATAACCAGTTAGCCCTGCTGCCCTCGAAACAGCAGTATCTGGATGGGCAAACACAACGTGCCACCACACGATTGGAGCAGGCGCGCGAGGACCTCGAAGATACCCGTTTCATTGCACCCTATGACCTGCGGGTCAGGGATGTGACGGTGGAGGAACACCAGTACGTCAGCGCCGGTCAACAGCTGTTTCTGGCCGACAGCATTGAACAGGCCGAAATCGAGGCGCAGGTGCCCCTGCCCATGCTGCGCCGCCTTGTGGCGGCTGTGTCGACACCCGCCTCACAACAAAAGAGTGCGCTGGATCTTGCCCAGCGGCTGGATTTTTCGGCCATTCGCAGCGAGGTGACACTGGCCGGCTTCCCGGCCGTGCGCTGGCCTGCACAGGTCAGCAGGATCGCCAGCGGCCTCGATCCACAGACGCGTAGCGCGCGGGTCGTGGTCACGGTCGAAGCCCCCTACGACCTCGCACGTTCGCCCGAGCGGCCGGCGCTGCAGCGCGATATGTATGTGCAGGTGAGTTTTGCGACCGACAGTCCGCAACCCCTGCTGGTGGTGCCGGCAGCGGCGGTGCATCAGGGCGAAGTCTACCTGCTGGGAGCTGATAATCGCCTGCAGCGGCGCGCGGTCACGGTAGCCTTTGAACAGCAGAACCTGGCGGTGATCGCTGCCGGGCTGGAGGCCGGTGATGTCCTCATCGTCGATGATCCGGTGCCTGCAGTGGCGGGCATGGCGGTCACTCCGCACCGGGACCTGGCGCTGGAGGAACGTCTGCCGCAGTTAGCGCTCGGGCTGATGCAAGGTCCGGCACCATGATTCGCTGGTTTGCCGGCCATCCCACGGCGGCTAACCTGCTGCTGATCTTGCTGTTGGCCGCTGGCCTGTTCACCGCACCGAGCCTGAAGCGTGAGACTTTTCCGGATTACCGTCCCGTCGAGGTCAGCATCGAGGTGATCTATCGCGGTGCCAGCGCCGCCGATGTCGAAGATGCAGTGTGCCGCCGCCTGCACGATGCGATCAAAGGCGTGGACTATCTCGACGAGCTGGTGTGTGTGGCCCAGGACAATCTGGCTCGCGCTACAGCGACGATGCTCTCGGGTGGCGACGCCATCCGTTTTTTGAGCGATATCGATACCGAGGTCAACGCCCTTAGCGACTTGCCGGCGCGAGCCGAGCCGCCGGTGGTGCGGGAGCTGCACCGCAGCGACCTGGTGACCGCGGTAGCGGTCAGTGGTGACATGTCGGTGAACCAGCTCGAAGACTACGCGCTGCAACTGGAAGAGCGCATTATGGCCCTGCCGGGCGTGGCCCAGGTCACGCTGCGCGGGCTGTCGCAGCGCCAGTGGCAGGTTGAGGTGCCACGGGCTGTACTGGCCCAGTATGGGCTCTCGGCCAGAGACCTGGCGATGCGGCTGCGGCAGCAAAGTATCGATGTGCCGCTGGGCATACTGGAGACCCCGGATCGCGATGTCTTGCTGCGTTTTACCGACCAGCGTCGCAGCCTGCGACAGCTGGCGGATCTGGTGGTGGTGTCGGGTGCGGCTGGCGGTGAGCTCACACTGGGCGCGATTGCAAGCTTGCGGGAAGTGGGGGAACAACCCGAGGCGCAGGTATTTTTCAACGCTGAACGGGCGGTGGTGCTGGAGGTCAGCAAGACCCTGCGTGACGATGCGCTGGAAGTGCTGGATGAACTGTCGGCGCTGGTGGCAGCCGAGCGCCTGGGCCTCGATGGACGCATACAACTGACGCTGACGCAGAATATGACCAGCATTGTGCGCGATCGGCTGGAGATGCTGGTGAGCAACGGCCTGGCGGGGCTGGCCCTGCTGATCGTGGTGATGGGGCTGTTTTTCCGGCCACGGCTGGCGCTGTGGGCGGTGCTCGGCCTGCCGGTGGCTTTCATGGGCGCGTTTTTTGTTATGAGCCTGAGTGGACTATCACTGAATATGATCACGCTGGTGGCGCTGTTGATGGCCATCGGTATAGTCATGGATGACGCCGTTGTCATTGTTGATAACATCGCCGTGCAGGCACAACGGGGTGTCACCCCGCTGAAAGCCGTGGTGGATGGCACCCTGCAGGTGCTGCCCGGTGTCATGTCCTCTTTTCTCACCACGGTATGGGTGTTCGCGCCGCTGTCATTTCTGGCCGGCGAACTGGGCGCCGTACTGGAGGTGTTGCCGGTGGTATTGATCGCAGCACTGTTCGCCAGCCTGATCGAGGCCTTCTGGGTCCTGCCACATCATCTCAAGGGCAGCGTACCGTCAATGCAGGCTGCTGAGCAGTCGCGCTTTCGGCAGGCCTTTGACCGGCGCTTCGATTTGTTCCGTAAACGGGTTGGCTGGCTGGCGGATAAGGCTGTGCAGTGGCGCCATGCGATGCTGGGCGGGGTGCTGCTGGTGTTGCTCGGCACCATGGGCTTTCTTGCCGGCGGCCATATCAGCACGGAAGCGATGCCGGATCTGGATGGCGACACACTGGAGGCGCGGCTGTTGCTCCCACAGGGTACGCCGCTGGCGCACACGGAGCGTGTCGCCGAGCAGGTTGTCGAGGCCATGCGGCAGCTCGATGAGAGGCTCACTCCGCAGCAGCCGGACGGCGCCCCGCTGGTGGCGGCGATTCAGGTGCGTTTCAATTACAACCCCAGCGCCCAGGAGGCCGGCGCCCATGTGGCCACGGTGATGGTGGATCTGTTGAGTGCTGAACGCCGCAGCGTCACGCTGGACGAACTGACCACAGCCTGGCGCCAGCAGATTGGCGATATTCCGGGGCTGGCGAGCCTGATCATCCAGGAGCCGGGGTTTGGGCCCGCCGGCATCCCCGTCGAAGTGCGCCTGCAGGGAGCGGAGCTGGATGATCTCAAGGCAGCGGCGCTGGACGTGGCCGAGCATCTGGCAGGGTACGACGCGGTCTATAACATCATCGATGACCTGCGCCCCGGCAAACCGCAGCGTACTTTTACCCTCACGGATGGCGCCTACGCGCTGGGATTGACCGCGGAAATGGTGGCGTCCCAGCTGCGTGCGGCCTTTCTCGGGGACATTGCCGATACGCTGCGTATCGGTCAGCGCGATGTGGAAATCATGGTGCGCCAGGATGAGCGCGACCGATCCAGCCTGGACGATCTTGCCGACCAGACCATTACACTACCCAACGGACGGCAGGTGCCGCTGGATGTCGTGGTGCAAGCACAGGACCGGCGCGACTGGGCGATGATCACTCGTCTGGACGGCCGGCGCACGGTCACTGTGCAGGCCAATGTGGATACACGGCAGGCCAGCGCACAGGCCGTTGTCAGCGCTATGCGCAGCGACTGGCTGGCCGGGTTCCAACAGCGTCATCCGCAGGTCGCAGTCAGTTTTGAGGGCCAGGTGGCGCGTTCGGCCGAAACCGGCGGCTCGATTGTGCGCGGCCTGCTGATCGGCCTGCTGGGCATCTATATTATTTTATCCTTCCAGTTTCGCAGCTATGCCGAGCCTTTTATCGTCATGCTGGCCATTCCACTGGCCTTTGTCGGCGCGCTGTGGGGGCATGCACTGCTGGGCTGGTACATTTCCATGCCCTCGTTGATTGGCGCCGCGTCACTGGCGGGTATCGTGGTAAACGACGCCATCCTGCTGATCCAGTTCATCAAGGAACACCGCAGTAAGGGCTTGAGCGCGATCGTCGCGGCGGGACAGGCCAGCCGTGACCGTCTGCGCGCCATTGTTATTACCTCCACCACCACTATCGCCGGGTTGCTGCCACTGCTGGCAGAAACCAGCGTCCAGTCGGCCTCGATCAAACCGCTGGTCATTTCGGTGGTGTTTGGTTTGCTCACCACCACCGTGCTGGTGCTGGTCATTATTCCCGCCGTGTACGTATTGTTTGACGATTGGGGCTGGACCCGGGTGGATCTTGCCGAGGAGGAACAATGAATGGCGCAAGTGATTGCGGTGGGTTGAATCATCCGCGCTGGCAGGATTGCTGTGTCCAATGATTGCTGTATGTACGGGCTTGGGAAAGCTCGCGACAGAACCGCAATTCGCCATGCTTGACGCGGACTGCCCGCCCACTCCGAAAAAGGACGCGACATGATATGGTTTCTGAAAGCCTTGGCGGTCCTGTTAATCGTGGCTGCATTGGCAATCGTTCTGGCGCGGATTGTTTTCGCCCTCCCGATCGTCGAGGGCCGGGTCGATGATACCTCCCTCTCGCCTCCGAAAGACGGACCGCTGGCCGCAAGGGCTGCGCGGAACCGCCCCGGCCTGACCGGCGTCACACCCCTTGGGAATGGCGCAGACGCTTTCGCCGCACGTATCCTGCTGGCGAATGCCGCGGTCTCCTCCATCGACGCGCAATACTACATCTGGCACGGCGACCTGACAGGCACACTCCTGCTCGACGCCCTGCGCCGCGCGGCGGATCGTGGCGTGCGCGTGCGACTGCTCCTGGATGATAACGGCACCTCCGGTCTCGATGCGGAAATCGCGCAGCTCGATGCGCACGAGAACGCCGAGGTCCGGCTCTACAACCCGTTCAACCTGCGCCGTTTCAAGGTGTTGAGCTTTGGCTTCGACTTCTTCCGGCTCAACCGGCGGATGCACAACAAGTCCTTCACCGTCGACGGGCTCGCCACGATCGTCGGCGGGCGCAATATCGGCGACGAATACTTTGGGACCGGCCGCACGCCGCTGTTCGTCGATCTGGACGTGCTGGCTGTAGGCAAGATCGTCCCCGAGGTGGCTGCCGACTTCGACCGCTACTGGGCCAGTCCCTCGGTTCACTTGGCCGGCACCATCGTGCAGGCGAAGGGCGGCGACCCAATCTCCGACCGGTTGACGCGCTGGCATGATGATCCCCGGTTCGATAAATACAAAGCGATCCTGAAGGCTTCGGACATTGTCGTGCCTCTAACCAGTGGCACCCTTGATCTGGAGTGGACCAACGCAATGTTGGTCAGCGATGACCCGGTAAAAGGAAAGGGGGCGGTTCCGCGCGAGGACCTTCTGACCGGCCAGCTGACCCGTGCGGTCGGCACCATCAAGAGGCGCATCGACGGCGTCACGCCCTACTTCGTCCCCTGTACGGCAGGCGTCGAAGCCTTCGCCACGCTGGAAGCCCGGGGCATCGAAGTCCGGATGCTGACCAACTCACTGGAAGCCACGGACGTCCTGCCGGTCCATTCAGGTTACGCCAAGCGGCGAGAGGCAATGCTCGCATCCGGCGTCATCCTGTATGAGCTTAGCCGCCTGGCCGTCCCGGACACCCCCGATGACCTGGGCGTCTTCGGCTCCTCGGGGGCAAGCCTGCACGCCAAGACCTTCGCGGTCGACGGCGTGCGCATATTCATCGGCTCGTTCAACTTCGATCCACGCTCGATCCAGCTCAACACCGAGATGGGCCTGCTGATCGACAGCGAGGTCCTCGCGAACAGGCTGCATGCGGCCTTTGATGACGGGTTTGGTGGTCTCGCCTGGCGGGTCGAGGCGCGGAATGGCGAGCTTGCATGGGTCGACCCGGCAGCTGGCACGGTCACCACGGAGGAGCCGGGGTCGAGCACGTTCCGAAACCTCGCGTTGACGGTAGTCGGGTGGCTGCCGGTAGAGTGGCTACTCTAGGCGTCTGTCGAGTTTAGCAACCCGCTTGACAACAAAATCAGGATAAGTGGAGATCGCTGAGTCCGAGCTTGCCCTCTCATGCCCAGAGGTTGCGCCCCGCTTGCGAAATCGCGAAAGTCCAGGGCCGGGCATGAGACCGATTGAAAAGTAGCCGGACATTGAGCCGCAGCAACAAACGGTCTCTATGTGTGCCAGCGCACATACCGGTCGATAAAATATCCCGTAGTCTGGCATCAGGAGTCGAGCCCTCAGATCGGCTTTGACCCTAAAAAACGATCCGCTAGTCTCTATTTCCATATGAGCGAGAATAGCGAAGCCTTGCCGCGGTTCACCGCCAACCTCTCATGAACGTCCAGGAGAATCACATGATCACCAATGAGTTCCCTACTCGAACAACCCCTGTGACAGCATGAGCGGCCCCGTCGTCAAAGACGCTCAAGTCGCCCTTGCCAGGGGCAAAATGGATCCCGTTCTGACTGACATACTGACGAGGCCCGGCATAGATTACGCGACTCAACGCTTGCAGGAGCGGACGTGAGCAATCGAACATCCTTCTCGCGGCACCTGCCCAAGGCGGCGAAGCGCACCGCCGGGCGCACCAGCGCGCCGCAGGTTCCCGCGAATATCCGCGTATACGGCGTCGATCTGAGCCAGGAAGAGCGCGCCCGTATCCGGCACGGCCTCGGCGTGAAGCTCGGCAAGTACGAAACTTCCATCGAACGCGTCACCGTCCGGGTGCTGGATGTGAACGGGCCACGCGGTGGCGTCGACAAGTTGTGCCGCATCAAAGTGGTGTTGAGCGGCCTTTCGAGCGTGGTCTTCGAAAGTCAGGCGCTAACGCTGAAGGCTGCGATCAACGGCGCACTCTCCGGCACGGAGCGGGCGGTACGCCGCAGCGTACAGCGCCGAGACACGAAGCCTGTCTAAGACGACAACCAGGGGCGCACCTCGTCCACGCAGTTAACGCATCCCAAGGAATTCACAGATGTCTCTAAAATGGTACGTAAGACCACGCATCGTGGCGCTGAAATCCAATACCTCCGTCCTCGATGCCGCGCGCGCGATCGAACACAACAACATTGGCGCTGTGGTCGTACAGGACAAAGGGAACGTCGTTGGCATCGTGACCGATCGAGATCTCGCGATCCGTGCGCTCGGCCGCGGGCTCGATCCCCATAAGACGACCGTCGGTGAGGTGATGACTGCAGGCGTCGTATCACTCGCACCCACGGACACTCAGGCGAGCGCGATTCGTCTCATGCAAAAGCGCAACATCCGGCGCATCCCTCTCGTGGAGGGGGGGCGATTCGTTGGCATGGTGACGCTTGATGACCTGCTCCTCGATGAGGCTGCGCCAATCGATCGCCTTGCCGCGATCGTCGAAGCCCAGATCGGCGAGGGCGGGCCGGCGGGCACCGACAGGTCGCCTGCGAGGCGACGCAGTGCCGCACGCGCCGAGGCGACCTACCGACGCGTCATCAATCAACTGCGTGCCGACACCGACCTCGAGAACGACGTTCAGACCGAGACCGCGCTCGGGATCGTCCTCGACTCATTGGTGCGAAGGCTGATTCCTGGCGAAGCCGAAGACCTCATTGCGCAGCTTCCTTCGCTGTTGCAGCCTGCGCTGTATGCGCTTCCTCTCGGCCCTGACAAGCTCATTACCCGGGAGACGATCGAGCAGGAACTCGTGCAGCAACTCGGAGTCGACCCATCGCGGGCCGCAAAACTTCTCGCCGCCGCCGGTGCGCTGATCGCGCAAACCGTCAGTACCGGTCAGATGGAAGACGTGCGGGGCCAGCTTCCCGAGTCGTTGCGCGAAGTCTTTTTGAAAGCGCCCGTGCCGGCTGCCTCGTGAGCGCGTTGTCGACTAGCGAACGCGAAAACTTCGCCAGAATGTTGAGTGAGCGCAAGGAGCCCCTGCACGACGGAATTCGTGTGGGCCTTAAGCGCATGCGCATGGAGGGTTAAGAGGATCTCCTGTCCGGCACGTCGGACGCGGGCGACAGATCGGTGGCCAAGCTGCTGACCGACGCCAGTGATCATTGGGGTCATCCGAACCGGAAGTCGGCCCGGATTGGTAGATGAACCAATGGGACCGATGTGCGAACGCCTACTCGGCCGATCTGGCGTCGTGCAAGTAGACGCACCGAGCGCTCCTGTTGGCGGATCTTGAAGAACTTGCCGTCGCACAGGCTCTCAACCTCGGATTGCGTCCAGGATGGGTGCCCAGAACTCTGCGCTCGACAGGAAATCGTGGGTGCCGTCCACAATAAACTGGATCCCTATGCAGACGAGCAGGAAGCCCATGATTCGTCCCATGGCGTTCATGCCGGTTGCACCCAGGACGCCGACCACCCGGGCGGACGCGCGCAGCACCAGCCACGAAACAAGGGCCACCAATCCGATGCCCACGACAATGGCCAGGTTCTCACCCACACCATCAGCGTCCGTTGCCATGCCGATGGTGACGGCGATGGAGCCTGGTCCACTGAGCATGGGCATGGCCAGCGGAGTGAAGGCTACGTCATCCATCTTCACAACCTCCTTACGGGACTCCTCGGGCATTTCGTTCTCCGAGGTGGAGGTCAGCATCCCGAAGCCGATGCGCGCCACGATCAAACCCCCGGCAATGCGCAGCCCCGGGACTGAGATGCCAAAGAAGTTCATAATCAGCGAGCCCAACAGCAGGAAAGTGATCAGAATGCCTGCCATATAGACGCAGGCCATGAGCGCCTGCTGCCGGCGCCGTTCTTCGCTGAAGCGTTCGGTGATGGTGAGGAATACCACCGCTGTGCTGAACGGGTTGGCGATCGGTAGTATGCCGATGAAAGTGATGACAGTTATGGTGATCCAACTACCGATCATGTCATCTGCCGTCAACGGTGATGAGCGTGTTCATTTAAGTTGCCCTTACCAGCACTGAATGAGGTGAGACAAACAACTTGAGGGACGGATTTCCGCCTAACCAGATGTCAACCGCCCATAAAAGTACGAAAAATTCTGGTCACTAGCTCTCCGATGACCTGGAGCTGTTTTACAATCGCCAGCGCATCCATCAGTCCTTGGGGTATGTATCGCCCGTGGATTTCGCAAGGATGGCAAGTGTTCCTTAACCACGGGTTCGATAAATCGGAGGGTGCCTTACTCTGACCCTATTGATTTTGAATCAGCCATAATTCACATACCCAGTTAAACTAATAGCTTTCCTGCATTCAGGTCTGAATCTTACAAAATCCGCTCAGAGTATTCGAATCCAAAGACTATATTTGAATCAAACAATCTGCTTTCGTTATTTAATCGGGTGGCTGTCCATATTTAAATAATGTTTCTGTCGTTACCGCGCGTTTGTGTTAACCCATTTCTCAAAGACTTCCATAAAGCTTTTGAGGAATTCCTTGGTAGAATCATCGGTAAGCTTTCCATTATCGTCAAAAAGTGCGGTAGCGCCCCCAATGTAAGCTTCAGGCTGGGCCATGGTGGGCACATTTACAAAAACCAGTGATTGGCGCAAGTGGTGATTAGCGCCAAATCCACTAATATTCCCAATAGAAACACTAACAATAGCTGCGGGTTTTCCGTCCCACGAGTTTTTTCCATAAGGACGGGAACCCACATCAATCGCATTTTTTAAAACAGCGGGTACTGAACGGTTGTATTCCGGGGTCAGAAAGAGAAGTCCATCCGCAGCGATGATTTGCTTCCGGAATGCTACCCATTCATTCGGCGGAGTTGCTTCCAGGTCTTCATTGAACATCGGAAGACCCGCTATGTTCAGTATTTCCAATGACAGGGTTTCTGGTGCAAGCGCTATCAATGCTTTAGCGGTTTTCAGGTTAAAGGATTCTTTACGGAGGCTTCCTACGACAACTCCAATCTTGTACTTTTTCATGATTTTCATCCTGGTTTGGATTACAAGGTTCAGGTAAATATATTTTTCTCTTGTTAGCGGTTTTCAAAAGAATTATAGCACAGTAAACCCGCCATCAATTATTGACTCAGAACCTGTCATGAAAGAGGATTTATCGATAGCAAGGAATAAAACACCATATATATTATATTGAACAGGATAATTCCTGATATAAATTATAATTTATATATTTAATCCGATGAATTTCCTGCTGTTTGTGTTAATTTTCCACCTTGTTCTTTTTGCATATTATGAGATAAAAGGGATAGATATCAGCAACATCCAGTATTTCAACAAGTCCTGCTTTACCAAACTCTTCTTGTATTGTCCCCATGTCGTAAAAGAACATCTTCAAACCGCCGGGCAGTTCAATTCTGTCTGTGCCAACACAACTGCCTTGACCATATATTTGCGCCTTTTTTGTAACAGTCGCGAATACCATATACCCGTCATCGCTCAATTGATTGAAACAGTCCTGAATTAGTTTTGTTCTTTCATTTTTATCCAGCAAATGAATTAGGGCATAACAATATATTCCGTCATAAAGATTTTTATCAAACGGCATTTCGGTTACAGAACCGTGGTGAATAGTCAGTTCGTCACCGAAATGTTTGTGAGCCAAATCAATGGCGGTTTTGGAAATCTCGATACCGGTTACCGTCATGCCATTTTCTCTGAAAATTTGCGCATTTCGCCCATAACCAATGCCCGGAATAAGTACATTCTTCACGTTGTGTTCAACAAAATAATCATTGGTCAATACAGTGGATCGTGCCGGTTCAAACCCCCACATCTCCTGGTTGTCTTTGAACATTTTTTCCCATAATTCTCTCATCGTTATACGTTTTTAACCTGATTCTGATTTGTCATAAAATCGCCAATGATCCTTGTGGTCAGTGATTATTGATGGGTCTATTGATTCCTGTTGATTTAATACCAGTTGCCTACACCACCCCTTGCTCGATCATCGCATCGGCAACACGTATGAACCCGGCAACGTTGGCGCCAAGTACGAGATTGTCGGGCGCATCGTATTTGAGTGCGGTGTCGCGTGCGCGCACGTAAATATCCGCCATGATGGCCTTGAGCTGGGTATCGACCTGTTCAAAGGTCCAGCGCTGCATACTCGCATTTTGCGCCATCTCGAACTGGCTGGTGGCCACACCCCCGGCATTGGCCGCCTTGCCCGGCCCGTAAAGTGTTTTCGCGTCGAGCAGAAGGTCGACGGCATCCGGCGTACTCGGCATGTTCGCGCCCTCGCTGACCGCGATACAACCGTTGTTCACCAGTGCCTCCGCGTCCGTCCGGGTCAGTTCATTCTGCGTTGCACACGGAAAGGCCAGATCGCCGGGTATGCGCCACACCGCGTGACCGTCTTCGGGATAGTCGCCAAGCGGAATAAAACGTGCGCCTGCATGGTGCCGCACATACTCCTTAAGGCCGACTTTCTGCACCTCCTTGAGAACCTTGAGCGTTTCCAGTCTGATGCCGTCCGGATCGTGAATCGTGCCGGTAGAATCGGAGCAGGTAATCGGCCGGGCGCCGCATTGATAGAGCTTCTCAATCACGTAGATGGCCACGTTGCCGCTGCCGGAAACCAGGCAATCACGCCCCGCGAGCGCAAGGCTTTTGTCCGCGAGCATCTCCTGCGCGAAGTAGACGCAACCGTAACCGGTCGCCTCTTTGCGCACCAGGGAGCCGCCCCACAACAGGCCCTTGCCCGTGAACACCCCTTCGTAGCGGCCCGTGAGGCGCTTGTACTGACCGAAGAGATAACCGATTTCGCGCTCACCCACGCCGATATCCCCTGCCGGCACATCGGTGTTGGGACCGATATGCCGATACATCTCGTTCATGAACGATTGACAGAAACGCATGATCTCGCCATCAGAGCGTCCCTTGGGATCGAAATTCGCACCGCCCTTGCCCCCACCGATAGGCAGGCCGGTGAGCGCGTTTTTGAAAGTCTGTTCGAAGCCGAGAAACTTGACGATGCTGGCATTGATGCCGGGGTGAAAGCGCAAACCTCCCTTGTAGGGCCCCAGCGCCGAGTTGAATTCGATCCGATAACCCTTGTTGACATGGATGGTGCCGTGATCGCTCATCCATGGCACGCGGAACATGATCTGGCGCTCGGGCTCGACGATGCGCTCGATGATGGCGTGGCGGCGATATTTCTCTTCTGTCTCGAGCACCGCCTGCAGAGAGTCCAGAACCCCCTCCACCGATTGATAAAATTCGGCCTGAGCCGGGCTGCTGCGCTGCAGTGCGACTATCGTTTCATGCGTGTAAGTCATGGTTCTTATCTTTTCCTTCTTCCCGGCCTACACACCACAAACGCAGTCGACGGTAGGTATGGAGGGGGCGCGGTGAGGATTGTCCGCGACCGGTGGTGCTCTACAGTGTGCCGATTACAGGCGACGGCCAGCCGAAACGGCGTTCCGCCGTGACGCGCAACGAAGGCGCTGCGCTAAGCCGGCGGCCAAACCGGCAGGTCTTGTCGAGCCTACCTCAATTGGCTGTCCTTACTCGCCCGCCGATTGAAGTTGGTAAAGGCCGTAGGCCGTTTCTCGGCCTCAGCCTGGCAATTGACGCACAAACGCACGCCGGGCACCGCATTGCGCCGCGCCTCGGGAATCTGTGCGTCGCACGCCTCACAGCGACTCAAACCCTCGCCTGCAGGCAGCCGGCTCCTCGCCCGGTGGACTGCATCTTCCACGCTTGCATCAATTTGATCCTGCACCGCCCCGTCACGGGACCAGCCGCCAGCCATACCAGACTCCTGTATCGAAAACCGATTATCCCGAAGTTGCCGCCCGCAGACGATCCTAATAGTGCCCATTAAACCACTCTATGACCAGGGGAGGAAACAGCGTGGTAAGTGCGCTGACGATGATCATACCCGCGTAGGTTTCACCGCTGGATATACCGCTGATCCTGCGCAACTCCGCGAAAACAACCCCACTTCACCGCGAGGTATCATCGCCGTGCCGATTATCCAACACACAGGCCAGGATGCTTTGACAAAGAAAGCATGCGGGTCTCTCACTCAGGGCATTATCGCCCATCCGAAAAACCACAGCGTTAGTCTGGCAGTTGCACAAATCCGGCGCTGTTTGTCAAGAAAACAGCTTATATACGGCACAAACCGCCTGTTGCACGATTGTCGCTGGATCTTACAATAAGTGCGGTCCGGCAAACGGCAAGCAAAAAGGAGCCGGAGGGAATGAATTCTGACCAGCCATTTGGCTGGAATTTCCATCCGTTGATTGCCGGCAAGGTGCAAAGGAGATGCGATGCCGAGGTGAGCAAGGAACGATATTCCAGGTCTTCCCCATCATATCGTGCAGCAGGGCAATGAGCACAATGCATGTTTCATCGAGTCAGTGACCTATGATGTCTACCAGGCACCGGTTGTCCCGACGGTGCGGTGTAAGAGACCACGCCTACTGCTGGATGACGAACCACAGCTACGCGCTCGCCACACCACAACGGGAGAGCTTGATTTCCGATACCGTGAAGATGTTCGGTAGCCGATGCGCAGTCGGCCAAAATTTATTCCCTATTTCTGCATTCCTTGCCCGCAAGCTACGGAGACGTGCCAAGGCCGGATCCTGGGGTGGTAGTGGTTCTCCGCGGGTGGCCGTAATTCCACATGGCCAATAGCAGGTGCCTGCCACATCAAGTACTATCAACATGCACGGCCTTGCGGCCGTGTGCAACTCGGGGTTCGCGCGGTGCGACCAGCAATTCGTTGAAGTTGCAGAAGAGATGTTACGCAAACAACAAGGGGACCGGGATGTGAATTACGACCCGATGGGGATCAAGGTAGGCTTGCCGACAGCCTCAGCAGATGCTTCGTTCAACGGTCGCGTCAGCCTGACAGGAAACTCCGAAGCAGGTGTCGCACAACTGTCACAGCACCATCATCCGTTACGCGTCGGTCAGCGCCGGTCCGTCGCCGATGATTAAAGCGATTGGTGTCCAACCGGATGCCGTGTCACTGAGCGCGCTGCGCGAACACGCTGGGCAAGTCGTGCTGCCGCACTGCCTGCAGCGACTGGCCGGATTCGTTGAATCGTTCGCCGTCGCCGTGATCTTCCGTTTCTGATGACCGGTTTCGTCCGCCTGCACGCACTGCTCGTCGACGACGACCCATTGGCGCAGGTGTGCCGCGACCTGCCTGAATCCGCATGCCACGAGCAGCCGCACAACTACGGCGTGCACATCGTGTCGCTCAGTCTGACAAAAGTCGGCGAAGGCCTGGCCGATGCCAAGCTTGTGCTCGCCTGGTTGCTCGACGCCATCGGCACGCCGACCTGGGCACTCGGCCTGCTGGTACCGGTGCGCGAATCGCTGGCGATGCTGCCGCAGCTGGTGATTTCGGCGCGCATTCGGCGACTTCCCATTCGCAAGAGTGTCTACGTGCTCGGCTGCGTCATCCAGGGCGCCGCGATCATCGGCTTCGGCATGATGGGTTGGTTTGCACAGCTGTTTTCCGGCGCCCTCGCCGGTATCGTCGCGGTCGCACTGATCGCGATCTTCGCTCTCGGCCGCAGCCTGTGCTCGATCAGCCACAAGGACGTGCTCGGGAAAACCGTGGACAAGGGTCGGCGCGGCTCGGTCGGCGGCACAGCGGGCACCATCGCCGCCGTGGCGACGCTGCTGTTGGCGGTCGCCTATTCAGCCGGCTGGATCCCGCTCACGGTGCCGGTCGTTTCCGGCATGGTCGCGCTCGGCGGTGCCTGTTGGCTACTGGCCGCGTTCGTCTTCGGGTTGGTTCGAGAAGAGCCCGGCGCGACCGCAGGCGGCATCGACGGCCTGGTCGCGGTCATCGCGCAACTGGGTCTGCTGCGCAGCGATGCACAGCTGCGCCGCCTCATCGTGACGCGTACATTGCTGCTGTCGTCGGCACTGGCGCCGCCATTCTACATCGCACTCAGCGGTGATAGTGCAGCCAGCGGCCTCGGCACGCTGGGCTCTTTCATGATCGCGGCGGCGGCAGCGAGTCTGTCCAGCACCTACGTCTGGGGGAGATTCTCCGACAGGTCGAGTCGTCTTGTGCTGATGCTCGCGGCGACGCTCGCCGCGCTGGCGAACGCGGCTGCTGCCTTCTTCGCACTGGCAATGCCGACCTTGCTGGAGGAGGCGTCATTGCTGCCGGCGCTGTTGTTCGTGCTCATGATCGCGCACCAGGGGGTACGGCTCGGGCGTTCAGTGCACGTCGTCGACATGACAGACCACGACAATCGCGCAACCTACACCGCACTCAGCAATTCGGTGGTCGGTCTGGTCCTGCTCGCCGGTGGCGTGTTCGGTGTCATCGCGCAGTGGCTCGGCATCGGCGCCGTGCTGGCGATCTTCACGTCGATGGCAGCCCTGGCGATAATCGCGGCGGCCGGGCTGGACGACGTTCAGACCGCTTAGTCCAACTTTCTCGACTGGTGACTTACTGACCGTGCAAGTCTCGGATTTTGCTGTACCGAGTACCCGGGCGTCTCCACTACATAGCTGGGCTTTCCTCGCAATTCTGGAAACCCCGGAGGGTGGGATTGAGCTGGCCGGAGAAACATCATGAGTCAGCAACACTGCACGTCGGATTCAGGTAAAAGGCCGTGCGTCAACGTGCTGGCATCGATCCACAGCGGTGAAGTCTGTTCACGCATCCCGACCGGAGCCACGAGATCGAATCGGAACGGCTCTGGATAACGTCATCGGTTTCCTGGAACCCCGGTTTTCCGAAAATCAGTCCGCCTAAAAATAATAACTGGTGAAAATCAGCACACCCTTGGCGCTATCATTTATCCTGCCCTTCCAGTCGCCATCGTCTGAATTCAGATCGATACTGTAACGGGTAAATCCGAGGCCCAGCGAAAAATTGTTCTCGAACCTGTACTCGAGATTCAGTTCATTGGTCAGGAAAACACCTTCAAAGGTATCGCCGATCTCGATGAAAAAGATTTCCGACAGGTAGTGCAACGACCATCTCGGATTGATCGCATAAGACATCTTCAAACCGAACATCGGTAACGGCGCTGTGGCATTCGAATTACTTTCGGACGAACCATCCACCAGTTCGAAATTGAAATCATAGCTCGTTACATCGAGGCCGGCAGTCAGTCCAAGCTCCACCTGCGGTGAGTGATAGAACGTATAGGCGTAACCGAGTTTGAAAAATTCGTAGCTGATGGTGGATACGACCGTTTCGCCGGCACTGTAGACCTCATCCTCGATTTCAATCTCGATATCGAGGCGTTTACGCCCATCGCGTTTAAATTTGAAATGAGAAAATTCAATACGATGGCGATCGTTGAGACGATAATAGATATCGAGCCGGGGTATGGTGTCATTACTCTCTCCTCCCAGATCATCGGTATAACTGAGGCCGGTGCCGAAACCATCTTTCGACAAGATGGTGAAATCGGTTTCGGCGTCCCAGATGCTGTAGGAGCCCAGTCGAAACATGAATTTGTCCGGAAATGCAGAAACGTCCGAGGCAAAGGCGACGGTTGTGATTGAAAATGCCAGATTAAACAGGATCAGAATCGCTGTCGGGAAAAATAGTAGACGTCCGGTTTGACAACTCATAACACCTGTTACTTATCTTGAGCAGCGACACTCCGAATATAACTCAACGACAAAGCCAGAACCTATCTCAAAATCCCCTGTAAACAACTCATGGGCGCCGAAGTCCGCCCCCCATAACCGGCGGCCCTGAGGATCGCTGCCAATTGCAATCTCAATTCGCGTCGCCGCTCAGCGCTTCGAAGCCGGAGATCACGTCGAACAGTTCCGCGTCGATGCTGCTCTGACGCAAACGGTGGAACGTGCTGTTGAGCTCGTCCAGCAGTTCATCAATATTCTTGTCGGCACGTTGCATCGCCGCGAGGCGACTTGCATTCTCGCTGGCCAGCGATTCGGCGCACGCCCGGAACAGCGAGACGAACAGGTATTCACGCACCAGCGCCCGCAGTGTGGAGGCGCCGCCACCCACGACCTCCGGCAGGTTTCCTGTCGGCCAGTTGCGTTCGGCCAGCGTGCGGCGCCAACGCTCATCCAGCGGCAACAGCCGCTGATTGACGGGCGCATACACCGCCCCGACCGAAGGGCGGTTGTAGAACAGATGGAGTTCAGTGATGTCACCCCGACTGCGGCGCGTCTCGCTCGCCAGGAGTATCTGCCCGACCAGTGAGCTGATGGCCTGGACGGAATTCGGCACGCTGAAGCAGCCAATCGGCGCGAGGCCCGCGTCCACCAGGCGTGCATGCATGCGCTCACCCACCGCCCACACGCGGGGTTTCCCGGGCAGCACCGCCAGCGTTTTGAGCGCATCCTCGGCCGCCACATCATTGAACTGCCCCACCAGCCCCTGGTCGGAACCAAAAACCACCGCGCCAACCGCGGCCGACTCCGTTCTCGCTCTCTTTGCGGTTATCGATTCCGTCTCCCGCAGGTCGCGGAAGCAGACGCTCAAACCCAGCTCCACGGTGCGATTGTAATCACCCAGGGCGCGCACCGATTGCTCGTATTGGTCGATACTCGCCGCGGCCATCGCCTTCATGGTGCGAACCACGGATTGCAGACCGCTGGCACTGTCGATCTTGCGACGCAGGCTCGCTACGGTATCGCTCATGCCCCCTCCCCGGGGTGTGTCGCAGCGCCGGGGTGAGCCCGGGAATCGGCTTTGGACTGAAAACCTGCCAGTGCCTGGCGTGCCATATCGAGAATCGTCTCCCGATCCTCAGCGCTCAGGCCGTCGACTCCATCCAGGCGCTCGCTCAACTGCGCCGGCATTTCCGCCACTGCCTCCGTGATGGCCTGCTCGGCGTCCGTCATCCGCTCCAGCGGCACGGCATCGAACAGTCCGGCACCCAATGCCAGCAGGATAGCGATCTGGGCGGGCACCTCTACCGGGGCGAATTCCGGCTGTTTCAGGCAGGCGCGGATGCGCTGTCCATGCTCGATCACCCTGCCGCTCTCTTCATCCAGCCGGGCCCCGAACCGGGCGAAGGATTCGAGTTCCTCAAACTGGGCATAGGCAAGTTTGAGGTCGCCCACCACCGCACGGTAGGCCGCCCTTTGCGCCTTGCCGCCGACGCGCGACACGGACTTGCTGACATCGACCGCCGGCAGCACCCCCAGTTCGAACAAGGTCGGCGACAGATAGATCTGCCCGTCGGTAATGGAAATCAGATTGGTGGGGATATAGGCGGAGATGTTCTGGGCCTCGGTCTCGATGATGGGCAATGCGGTGAGCGAACCCCCGCCGCGTTCATCGCGCAGCTGCGTCGCGCGTTCCAGCAGGCGCGAATGGATGTAGAAGATATCACCGGGGAAGGCCTCGCGCCCCGGCGGGCGGCGCAGCAGCAGGGACAGTTCGCGATAGGCACGGGCATGATGTGTGAGGTCATCGTAAACGATCAGCACATCGCGGCCCTGCTCCATAAAATACTCCGCGATGCTGGTGGCGGAGTACGGCGCGATATAGGCGAGGCCCGGTGGATCGTTGCCCTCGGTGACGACCACGACGGTGTACTCCAGCGCGCCCTGTTCCTGGAAGGTGGCCACCGCCCTGGCCACGGCAGACGCGCGCTGTCCGATGGCGCAGTAGATACACAGGACATCCTTGCCGCGCTGATTGAGAATGGTGTCGATCGCAATGGCGGTCTTGCCGGTCTGCCGGTCCCCCAGGATCAGCTCGCGCTGGCCACGCCCGATGGGAATGAGCGCATCGACCACCTTGAGGCCGGTCTGCAGCGGTACGCCGACCGGGGCGCGGTCCATGATGGCAGGGGCGGGACGCTCGATGGGCAGGCGTTCGCTTACAAGCAGCGGCCCGTGGTCATCGTGAGGCCGGCCGAGCGGGTCGATGACGCGCCCCAGCAGGCCGTCACCCACGGCTACGTCCATCACCCGACCGGTGCGCTCGACCTCATCCCCGGTATGCAGATGCCAGTAATCGCCAAGCAGGACGACGCCGATCTCATCCTCGTCCACGTTGAAGGCGATACCGAACACATCGCCGGGAAAGCTCACCAGTTCGTCACTGCCCACACCGGGGAGACCGGAAACCCTGGCGATCCCAGTGGAGACGCTGGTGATGGTGCCCACCTCACGCGGCAGCAGTTTCGCCGTGAAGGTTTCGCGTCCCTGGCTCAGGCCGGCAAATGCGCTGTCGAAGACACTTTGCAAGGAATCCGGCGGCGCGCTCATTGCCTCTCCCCGGGACTGACCACAGCGCCTGATTCCAGCCTGGATCCGGCTTTGGCCTCAGGTTCAGGGCGTTTTTCCAGCAGTTCGCCAACGCTGTGTTCCAGTGACGCGAGATAGTCCGCGATGCTCCAGGCGACCTTCTGTCCGTTGGTGGTGAGTTCGATACCACTGATCACCTCGGGCGCGGTATCGAAACGCACCTGAATGTCCATCCCCAGGGTCTCATTCAGCGCGGTCTGGATCATCGTGCGTTGCGTTTCTGTCAGTTCAAAGGCGCTGCGCACGCGCACCGTCCGGGTCGATGCCTGCAGGGAGGTGGCGAGGCTTTGTCTGGCCTCGGCGTCCAGCGCTCGCAGGCGGTCCGCAAAGACCGCGCTCATGCGTTCTTCCAGACTTGTCCCGGCGAGGTCGGTCAGCGCCTGGCGCGCAATGGCAAATACCTCCGTGCGGGTGCGGTGGGCGATTTCGTTGCTCAACCTCTGGTGTTCGCGTTGCAACGCCTCCTGTCGCTTGCCACGCAGGGTGTCGGCCGCCAGCCGTGCCTCATCGAGCAGCCGCTGCCGTTCGTCCCTGGCCGCATCGGTTGCCTGGCTCAGGAGAGCGGCGCGTTGCTGGTCGAATGCCTCGTTCTTGCGCTGGAACGTGTCGCGCTCCGTACGGGCCTCGACCTCTTTCGCCGCTGCATCCGCGAGTGACGCGGCGATGCGCTGTTCCCGTGCGTCGATGGCGTGCAGGATCGGCTGGTAGAGGAAGCGTTTCAGCAACCACACCAGAATGAGAAAATTGACTATCTGGGCGGCGACCGTAAACCAATCGACGACCATGGCTTACTTTCCAGCGACCTGATCGAGGGCGTGATTCCAGAATGGGTTGGCGAAGATCAGAATCATTGAGACCACGAAACAGTAGATCGCTGTGGACTCGATCATCGCCAGGCCGACGAACAGGGTCCTGGTAATGGTGGCGGACGCGTCGGGTTGCTGGGCCAGGGAAGTCAATGCCGTCGCGACCGCCCGTCCTTCGCCCAGCGCCGGGGCCATGGTACCGATACCGGTGGTGAGACCGGCGGTGATGATCGATACCATTGCGATGAACGTCATGCTATCCATACTCGTCTCCTCAAGCTGTCAGTGTTCAATGGGTGTACCCGGCAGCGGCTTCAGGCGCCTGGACACGGGTCGCGGCCGCGATGTAGACCGCGGCCAGGATGAAGAAAATATAGGCCTGCACCATGCCGGTGAGCAGTCCCAACGCCATCATGACGATCGGAAAGATGAATGGCGTGATGGTGAGCAGGATCGCGATGATCATCGCGCCACTCATCATGTTGCCGAACAGACGCACGGCCAGCGCCAGGGTACGGGAGATTTCACTGATGATATTGAATGGCAGCATGATGAACGTCGGCTGGGCGTAGGACTTGAGATAGGCGCGCAGACCGCGCTCCTCGATACCGAAAAACGGTACCGCGACAAACACACACAGGGCCAGCGCCACTGTGGTCGAGAGCGAACCCGTTGGCGGCTGGTAGCCGGGGATGATGGTGCACAGGGCACTCATGGCGAGAAACAACACGAGCGTACCCAGAAAACCGACGTAGCGTTTCGGGTTACTGAGCCCGATGTCTACAAGCTGCTCCTCGATGGCGATGACGATGATCTCCAGCACATTCTGCCAGCGGGCCCGGTGCAGTCCGATGGAGAGTCTGCGGGTGATCAGCCTGGCGCCCACGGCCAGCACCAGCATCAGCGCCCAGGTGAAGACGATGGTGGCATTGAGTTTGAAGAACCCGTATTCCCAGAAAATGAGTTCATCGGGACTAAGGCGCATGGCCGGCCTCTTTCACCGGGGTTTTAAAGTGGTCGAGCGGCGGGCCGGCGAGCCGCGTGATGATGCTGCGCGCGACGACGAATCCAACCAGGCAGGCCAGCAGCCGTCGCCAATCACCATCTCCCACAAAATAGAATCCCGTCACGACGACTGCGGTCCGCAGCAGCAGGCTGCCAAGAAACAACAGCGCCGGGCGCCTGGATACGACGCCCAGGCGCACCGTCCACCACAGGCCGCCAAAGGACAGGGCGCTGAGCACCAGGCCCGCCAGCCCTGCCAGTGCCAGCGTCAACCAGTCATTCATCCCCATCCTCCGCTTCGTCCCGCATCGCCTTGTCTTCCCTGGCGACCCAATGCCACGCGTTCAGACAGCCAATGGTCAGCCCGATGATCAGCAGCATCAACGTCCAGGAGTGGCTTCCGGGATAGTGCTTGTCGAGCCAGATACCGAGTGCCGCGCCGAGCAGCGTCGGGATCGCCACCGACCAGCCGATCAGCCCCATCATGCCCAGGCCGAACCAGACACCCGGCGCGGCGTTGCGCTGTGCCTTGAGCTTGCGTGCCGCCTTCCTGCCAACCTCCTGCCCGAGCGATGGCTTTTGTTTCGCAGGCGTGTCCCGCTCTCCGTCAGTCATGGTGGAACGTTATCATGCGGCGGATGAAGTCGCTTTCCATTTTCGCCAGTACGAAACGCATGCTTTGCTCATGCTCGTCCAGGGTCAGAAACTCCTGCTCCACCGCATCACGCAGCTCACCGAGGTCCGTCCCCACTATCGCCTGGCGCACGGAAACCAGCACCTCCGGCCCCGTCTTGACCAGCACTCCTTCATCCACCGCTACATACATATCGCCCTTCGCTGCGGTCTCGTAGGTCAAGATACCGGGCGCGAGCGCCGCGACACAATCCAGCCGCCGTGGCAAGAGCCCCAGTGAGCCGGTACGGGTCTCGGCGACGATACGCACCACGTCGCCCTCGTCGGCAAAGACCTGGAAAGGCAGGAGGATCCTAAGATTCATCCGGCTCGGCGGCGGCATGTCTGGCCTCAGCTTGCAGTTCCAGCGCGGAGCCAGACGCGTCACTGCCTGCACCGCTGCCGGGCCGCAGCTTGTGTTTCGCCTCGTCCACCGCGCCGATCATATAGAGCGCGCTCTCCGGGTAGTCTTTGAACTCATCGTTCAGGATACGCTCGCAGCCGTCCAGTGACTCTTCCAGGCTGACCAGCTTGCCCGGGAGCCCGGTAAACTGCTCGGTGGTGAAAAACGGCTGGGTCAGAAAACGCTCCAGGCGGCGGGCGCGGGCGACCACGGCACGGTCCTGCGGCGACAGTTGCTCCAGGCCGAGCATGGCGATGATGTCCTTGAGCTCCGCATATTGCGCCAGCGTGCGGCGGATCTCCTGTGCGAGCGCATAATGCCGGACGCCGACGATACCCGGTGTGGCCATCTTGGAATTGGACTGCAACGGATCGATGGCGGGGTACAGCCCCTCGCTCGCCCGCTTGCGCGACAGTACCATTGATGCGGACAGGTGCGAGAAGGTATGTACCGCCGCCGGGTCGGTGAAATCATCCGCCGGAACATACACCGCCTGGATCGAGGTGATGGCGCCGCTGACGGTATTGGCGATGCGCTCTTCCAGCTGTGACAGCTCGGTGCCCATGGTCGGCTGATAACCGAGACGTGAGGGCATCTGCCCCATCAGCCCGGAGACCTCCGAGCCGGCCTGGATGAACCGGAAGATATTGTCGATGAGCAGCAATACGTCACGGCGCTCGTCGTCGCGGAAATACTCGGCCATGGTCAGCGCGGCGTGACCGACACGAAAACGCGCCCCCGGCGGCTCGTTCATCTGGCCGAAGATCATCACCATGTTCGGCAGTACGCCGGCCTCTTTCATCTCGCGGTAGAGTTCCTCGCCTTCGCGGCAGCGTTCACCGATACCGCAAAAGATACTCACGCCTTCGTGTTGGCCGATCATGTTGTGAATCATCTCGGTGAGCAGCACGGTCTTGCCCACCCCTGCCCCGCCAAACAGGCCCGCCTTGCCGCCGCGCTCCAGCGGCATCAGCACATCGATAGCCTTGATACCGGTTGCAAACACCTCCGATCGGGTGGTGCGGCGCACCAGCGGCGGCGGCAGCTGATGTATGGACCGCCATTGCACATCGGGCGGTGCCGCGGCACGATCGATGGCTTTGCCGAACACGTCGAACATGCGCCCGAGGATGTCTCTGCCGACCGGTGCCTGCAACGGCCCGCCGGAGTCTTCCACCGTCATGCCACGTGCCAGGCCCTGGGTCGGGTTCAACGCAATACCCCGTACGCGGCGCGCATCCAGTTGCGCCAGCACTTCGATGACGATTTGATCCTTTTCCCCCGTGCGCAGCAACGCGTGGATCGGCGGCAGCTGCACATCGAAGCGCATATCCACCACGCTGCCACGCACTGAGACGACCACGCCGGAATTCGATAAAAGGGGGATTTTTTTCATTTTCCGGTTCCGTTACACAAAACTATGTCCATTCTTGCGCTGGGCACAAAGCGGGCTTGGCTTCGAGCGCACCGCCTTTGTCCTTAAGCCGTGTTTCCATCCGCGCGATCATGCGTGGATCTGATGGTGCGCTCGGCCAGCTCGGCAATCCATTGTACCTGTTCGTCGAGCGCTCGTTTGTGGGGCGGGCTGGCCGTCAGGCTGGCGATGGCATGGATGGCGCCTGGCATAAGCGCCATGATGGCAACATTGCCTTCGGCGCTGCTCCGGATCTGGTCGAACGCCTCTGCCAGCCGACCTTCAAAGGTCGCGCCTATGGTGATTACGCGCAGCGATTCTCCATCATAGCGGTTTACTGACGGGAATTGCCGAATGCTCAGCCGAGGCAGAATCGCCGTCAGATAATCCACGCACAGCAGAGCCGTCGAGGTGTCATTGGTACCCGGTGAAAGTGCGGGTAACAGCCCGCTATTGCCAAGCTTTCCCACATCGCAATCGTCGCTTCCGGGCAACAGAATCACTGAACACGACTTGATCAGTGGTTCCTAACCCTTTCTCTCGGGCAACAGGTCGGCATCGACGCGACCCAGGCCCGGCTTGCGTACAACGGTCTCTGCCGCACACGGCGTTGCTCATAAGGTGGAATCCTTCCACCGCCAATTGCGAATCTCCGGCATATCTTCACCGTATTTTTCGATGTAGGCCTTGTGGTCGAGCAGCTTGTCGCGCAGAAACTGCTTGGCGTAGGCAGCGCGTGAGCCCAGGCTCGGCACACGGTCTATCACATCGCCAGCCAGATGGAAACGGTCCAGATCATTCAATACCGCCATGTCGAATGGAGTGGTAGTGGTGCCGTTTTCCTTGTATCCGCGTACGTGCAACTGCTGATGATTGGTACGGCGGTAGGTCAGACGGTGAATCAACCAGGGATAGCCGTGGAACGCCAGAATAATGGGTTTGTCCCGCGTGAAGAGTACGTCGAAGTCTTTGTCGGAGATACCGTGGGGGTGCTCGCTTTGCGGCTGAAGCGTCATCAAATTCACGACGTTGATGACGCGGATCTTCAGTTCCGGGAAGTGCTGGCGCAGTATCTTCACCGCCGCCAGCGTCTCCAGCGTTGGCACGTCACCGCAGCAGGCCATGACCACATCGGGATCACCGCCTTCGTCGTTGCTGGCCCACTCCCAGATGCCGAGTCCGGCGGTGCAGTGCCTGATCGCAGCATCCATGTCCAGCCATTGCAGCGAAGGCTGCTTGCCGGCGACGATGACATTGACATCATTGTGACTGCGCAGGCAATGGTCGGTCACCCACAGCAGGGTGTTGGCATCGGGCGGCAAATAGACGCGGATGACTTCCGCCTTCTTGTTTGCCACCAGATCGATGAACCCCGGATCCTGATGACTGAAGCCATTGTGATCCTGCCGCCACACGTGCGAAGACAGCAAATAGTTCAGCGAGGCAATAGGCCGTCGCCACGTAATGTCGCGTGTCACATCGAGCCACTTGGCGTGCTGGTTGAACATCGAATCGACAATGTGAATGAAGGCCTCATAACATGAGAAAAAACCATGTCGCCCGGTCAACAGATAGCCTTCGAGCCAGCCTTGGCATTGATGCTCACTCAACATCTCCATCACCCGGCCATCGGGCGCGACATGCTCGTCGTCGGGAAGAATGTCAGCCGTCGAACAACGGTCGGTCACTTCGAACAGTGCATCCCAGCGATTCGACGTGGTTTCATCCGGGCTGAAAATACGGAAGTTGCGTGCCTCGGCGTTAAGCTTCATCACGTCGCGCATGAGCTCACCCTGCGCGCGTGTCGCTTCGGCTACCACCTTCCCGGGTTTTGGGACCTTGACCGCGAAGTCGCGGAAGTCCGGCATTTTCAGATCGCGCAGCAGCTTGCCGCCATTGGCATGCGGGTTGGCGCCCATGCGCCACTGGCCTTTCGGCGCCAGTTCGGCCAGTTCCGGAATCAGCCTGCCCTGCTCATCAAACAGCTCTTCGGGCCGGTAACTTTTCATCCACTGCTCAAGGATCTTTAGATGCTTGGGATCCTTGACGAAATTGGTCACCGGAACCTGGTGCGCACGAAAGGTTCCCTCGATCCGCTTGCCACCAACGGATTCGGGTCCGGTCCAGCCCTTCGGCGAGCGCAGGATAATCATGGGCCAGCGCGGGCGCTCGCCAAACCCTTTGACGCGCGCTTCTTGCTGGTGGTGCCGAATCTCAGCCACCACGGTATCGAGGGTGGCCGCCATAAGCTGGTGCATCGCCTCGGGGTTGTCGCCCTCGACAAAATAAGGCGTGTATCCATAACCGCGAAACAGCGCGTCCAGTTCGTCGTGGGGAATGCGCGCCAGCACGGTGGGGCCGGCTATCTTGTGGCCGTTCAGGTGCAGAATCGGCAGAACGGCACCGTCACGAACCGGGTTGAGGAATTTGTTGGAGTGCCAACTGGTAGCCATCGGGCCGGTTTCCGCCTCGCCATCGCCCACCACGCAGGCCACCAGCAGGTCGGGATTGTCGAACGCGGCGCCATAGGCATGCGACAGGGCATAGCCGAGTTCACCGCCTTCGTTGATGGAACCGGGGGTTTCCGGTGCGACGTGGCTGGGGATGCCGCCGGGAAAGGAAAACTGGGTGAACAGCCTCTTCATCCCCTGCTCATCCTGGGAGACGTTCGGATAAAACTCGCTGTACGTCCCCTCCAGATAGGTATTGGCCACCAGAGCCGGCCCACCGTGCCCAGGGCCGGTGACGTTGATCACGTTCAAATCGTATTGCCGGATGATCCGGTTGAGGTGGACATAAACAAAATTCAGGCCCGGCACCGTACCCCAGTGCCCCAGCAGGCGCGGCTTCACATGCTCCAGCCGCAAGGGCTCCTTGAGCAGCGGATTGTCGTACAGGTAAATCTGGCCAACCGATAGATAGTTGGCGGCGCGCCAATAAGCGTCCATCTTATGCAGAAGATCCGCCGAAAGTGGCTTATTCGCGTGCTTAGGCGTTTGTTTCTTGCTGACCATGTTCGTATTCCTTTTCCATTGGGATTTTTAGAACGCGACAGACCGACTTCGCGATCATGACTTCCTCATCCGTATGTATGACGCGGACAGCGACTGGCGTCTTTTCCTTGGAAATCACAGCCTCATTTGCGGTGTTACACCGTTCATCGAGCTCAATACCTAGAAATCCCAGACCGTCACAGATCCGTGCGCGGACCGTGGGTGCGTGTTCACCGATACCACCCGCGAATACCAGCGCGTCCAGTCCGCCCAACGCCGCCGCGTAGGCACCGATCCTTTTCTTGATCTGATAGCAAAACAGGGCAACCGCCTCGGCCGCCCGCACGTCCCGCGTTTCACGGTCAAGCAGGTCACGCATGTCGGAGCTGGTTTCCGACATGCCGAGCAGCCCGGACCGGGAATTGATCATCTCGTTGAATTGCTCCGCCTTCATGTTTTCCGCGCGCGCCAGATACCCGGGAAGTCCGGGGTCAAGATCACCCGAGCGGGTACTCATCGGGACGCCTGCTGCGGGGGTGAAGCCCATGCTGGTGTCGATGCTCTTGCCGCCCTGTACCGCCGCCAGGCTCGCACCATTGCCGAGGTGGGCGAGGATCACCCGGCCATGTGCCGCCTCCGCGCCGGCCAGGCGGCCCAGTTCCTCCATCAGAAAGGCGTAGGACAACCCGTGAAAGCCATAGCGTCGCACCCCCTGCTCTTCATAGCGGCGCGGGAGTGGCAACAGGCGCGCAACGCGCGGCAGATCATGATGAAAAGCCGTGTCGAAGCACGCCACCTGAGGAAGGTCCGGGAATCGGTGTCGAATTGCTTCGGTAAGCAGGATCTCCTGAGGCAGGTGCTCCGGAGCGAATGGACTGAGGTGGCGCAGTTGCTCGATCATTTGCGTCGTGATGCGTTGTGGTTCGCAGTACATCGGTCCACCATGCACCACGCGGTGCCCCACGACGGTCAATGCATCACGCCCGCTACGCTCCTCGATCCAATCCATCAGCACACTCGCCGCCTCCGCATGATCCGGCGCCGTGATCGGACGAGAAAGATTGTTTGCCGGACTCGATTCCTGCACCCGAAAGTGGGCCTGTGGCAGCCCAATCCGCTCGATTCCGCCCTCCAGTATCCGTCGGAGCGTGTCGCCGGCTTCGAACAGCGCGAACTTGATGCTCGACGATCCACCATTGATCGTCAGGATGCGGGGGTTAGCGGGATTCAGGGATAACTCCTTTGACTTTCTGCAATCCGAACGGGACCGGTTGCCCCAATGAACCCGGAAACCACGCGGAAATCGGGATTGCTCATCTCATTGTGACTCTGTCGCCACCGTCTGCCACCTTATGATCGTTCCTTCACCGAGCCAGTAGTATGGCACTGGATCGCGGGCGCAGGTGGTAAGTTTGTGAATCATCGCAACGCGGTTTCAGGCCGGCAGCATGCAGCTCTGTGGCGTTTCGCGAGCGATTTTGGCGGTCAGATGCCACCGATCACCCGGCGGCGCCGGGGCAAAGCGAACCCGACCGCACGGCGCCGGCGTTGAATATCAGCAAAGGCGATATTCACGCTTTGCCCTATCTCATGGGCGCCCATGGGTAACGGAACACCACTCCGAACCCTGGTACGTTCCGATACCTCTACCACGTATTCATGCGGGCATCCAATCATCACTGCTGCCAAAGGATTCGTGCGTCTGCCAATGGGATCGCGACGCCACCGCGCTGCGGTATGAGACGCGGCGTGTAGTCCGTCGCCGGACGGGCTCGCTGCAACCCATCTGCTCCTGGCAATCCCCCTTGAATCGCCACCAAGCACAACGTTGCCCGGCGCGTGGATGAGGATGGTTTGGCGTTTCACACCAGATTGATCGAGTGCGTTATGACTGTCATGGCGTGGTGCCCCCTGGCTGACTCTGCGTCAGTGCAGCGCTCTTGGACGTTATACGCTCGATCAGTTCGTTCCAGGACTCAGCGAAAGATTGCACGCCCTCGCGCTGCAAGTGCGCCGCAAGCGCCCTATAGTCAACGTCAGCACGGGCAAACTCGGCGACCATGGCTTCGGCATCGCCGCCGTCGGCGGGTAACGCACCATGTATTTGACCATGCTCGGCAAAGGCGAGCAGCGTTTTCTCCGGCATGGTATTGATGGTATCCGGCGCGGCGAGCGACTCAATGTACAGGGTATCCGGGGCATCAGGATCTTTGGTCCCGGTGCTGGCCCAGAGCAGGCGCTGCGGTCGGGCACCTGCGGCGGCCAGTGTCTGCCAGCGCTCTGATTTGCGCAGTTCACAGTAAGCCTTGTAGGTTTGTTTGGCTATAGCGATGCCGAGCCGGTTGCGAAGCGCCGCAGGAACCTTTTCCTTGATCGCGACATCCCAGCGGCTGACGAAAATCGATGCCACGGAACCGACCGCCGGATCGAGGCCGGCGGCGAGGCGCCGCTCGATGCCGCGCATATACGCTTCGGCCGCTGCAAGGTAGTGCTCGCGGGAGAAAAGCAAGGTCACATTCACCGGTATGCCGGCAAAGATCGTCTCCTCGATCGCCCCAATACCGGCACGGGTCCCCGGAATCTTTATAAAGATATTGGCTCGTTGTGCCTGCGCATACAGTTGTGCCGCCGCCTTGATGGTGCCGGCGGCATCGTCTGCGAGCAAGGGCGACACCTCCAGCGAAACCCAACCGTCAACCCCGCCGGTCGCTGCGTGGATCGGACGGAAAAGATCCGCGGCCCGGGTCAAATCCTCCAACGCCAGCTCAAAGAACAGAGTCTCGGCGGATTTGCCGGCCCGCGCTTTCTGCCGGATGGCCGCATCATAGAAGTCAGCGTTCCCGATAGCCTGATTGAAGATCGTGGGATTGGACGTCAACCCCGTCACTGACAGCTCGCGGATATAGCGGTTCAGTGTGCCGCCGGTCATCAGCCCGCGCGTGATGTTGTCGAGCCATAGCCTTTGGCCAAGGTCGTGTAGTTGTTGTGTAGCATTCATGATGTTTCCTGATTGAGGGAACGAAACTTTCCCGAACGGCTTACCGGGGTCGCTGGACAGCAAGGGGATTGGCCGCTGAATGGATTGGCGACGATGGGCGTCGCGGCAAACGATAGCTGCGATGACCTGCAGCAGACCAACCGATGATGCGAAGCCGGAGATCGATTCGACCAGAGCCTCGTCTCTGGCGCGCGGCTGCCCGCGATAAAAGGCACCACTGCGGTCCTCCGGGAATAAATTCAGAACGGTTGTTTACCTCGTTCCGTAACGTACCAGATCACAAGGCCGATCAGGGGAAGGAGAAATACCACCAGGGCCTGATCAACTTTTCAACGCTCCGAGCCGAACCTTGCAAGTATAGTCATGGGCATCCAGGTATCTGTCCACGAACCTCGGATCAGCCTCGAGTACATTGACGCCAGCACCTGACTTTCCGGTCTTCCGACCACCCCATCGCGCAAGGATCAAACTAGAACCCATCTCAAAATCCCCCGCGAGCTGTGCCGGAAATCCATGGGAGTGCTATTCCAGCGTCAAGCCACGCCATTCCCCGCACGGTACCCCAGCACGCCCATGACTGCGCTACCGCATCTGTAAACGGCGCCAGAATCTGCTTCGACTCTTTCCGTGCCTCAGAAAGCAACTGATGCCAATCGTCGGGCCGATGACCACACTCCAGCATCTTGCGGAAAACCCGGCAGGTATCGTCACTGCCCTCATATGCCCGCTTGGTGCCCACATCAGCACCCAGGCATAAGCAATCACCTTGCTTGGGGCATGGTAGCGGAAGCATAGCCGGAACTGCTGAAAGAAACTGGCACGGAACAGGTGCTCGTTGTCATCACCCAGGGTGTTGCCCTGCCGACATTCCGGTCTTGCCGGATCTTGTGGGATAACCTTAAAAGCCAGCTGCGCGATCGCCGGCAATCGTTTTGTGGCGTTGCGCAGGATCACGCGGGCAGTTTGCCCTCCACCCAACGTACGATCTCGGGTAAGCCCATCGCTCCGGCCTGTCGTGCAGATTCTCGCCCGTCCTGGAACAGCACCAGTGTCGGGATCGAACGGATACCGAACTGTGAACCCAGCGTCTGCTCATCCTCGGTGTTCACCTTGGCCAGTCGTACCCGCGGCTCGAGCTGGCGGGCGGCTTGTTCGAAGGCCGGAGCCATCATCTTGCAGGGGCCGCACCAGGGCGCCCAAAAATCGACCAGTAACGGAATGTCGCTACAGGTGATGTGTTTCTGGAAATTGGCCCCCGTCAAGGCCAGCGGTTGACCGCTGAACAATGGCCGGTGGCATTTGCCGCATTTCGGACCTTCTGTGAGGCGGGCCATGGGGATCCGGTTTACCGCATCGCAGGCGGGGCAGACGATATGCACTACGTCACCCATGGTCGTCCCCCCTCTGTCACTGCTTTACCGTACATGTATTTGGCTCCTCAGACATCAAAGCGCCGCAGGCGGGCGCGCATCGCTTCGAGCTCTTCCAGCAGATCGAGCGCCAGCGCGGCGCCGGCCACATTGACCCCCAGATCGCGCTGCAGGTGTATCGCGCAGCGCACCCGGCGCACCGTGATCCCGCGGAACCGCCAGCGCGCTGGATCGCGACCCAGGGGTTCGGCAACGCCCTCCTCCACGAGCGCAAACACCTGCTCGGCGGGCACCTGGCAGATGCGGCACAGTTCGCCCAGGGTCAACTCCACCTCCTCTTCCAACACCTCTCCGGTCAACAGCGATACTGTTTGCTTTTTCATGTCGGATCAAACCCCCAGACGTGAGCGTGGGTTGAAGGGCAGCGCCTCTTGCAGATGGCGATAGGCAGCCTTGGCGGCCTCTGAATCGGCGGGTGGCAGGACAATCTGCACCACGACGTAGAGATCCCCGGGTGGCTGCCCGGGGATGCCCCGCTCTTTGAGCCGCAGATTACGGCCAGTGGCGGATCCCGCCGGTATCTTCAGATCCACAACACCGGTGGGCGTGGGCGCCTTGACCGTCGCACCGAGCGCCGCTTCCCAGGGTGCTACGGGCAGATCCAGGAACACGTCCCGGCCTTCAACGTGATAAAAGGGGTGGGGACGAAATTCGACCTCGAGATAGAGGTCGCCCGGTCCACCCTTGCCGATTCCCGCGCCGCCCTGCCGGGCCAAACGGATATGCTGCCCCTGGCGCACACCCTTGGGGATACGCACGTTGAGCGTGCGCTCCTTCATGGCGGGGCGCCCGTCACGGCCCAGTTCGGTCTGCCTCAGTGTCAGCGTACGGCTGGCACCCTGATAGGCGTCTTCGAGGTCGATCATCACCTTGGTATGGGTATCTTCACCCCGCGCATTGAATCCGGCGTGGCGGGCTTCGCCGTGGTCGAATCCGCGGCCAAACAGGCTTTCGAAGAAATCGCTGAACTGAGACGCATCGGCCTCGGTGAAACCACCACCGTGGAACTCGAAACCCTGATCCCACTCCGGCGGCGGCCGGAACTCCTGCCCGGCTTTCCAGTTGGCGCCCAACTGATCGTAGGCGGCCCGTTTCTCCGGGTCTTTGAGCACCTCGTTGGCCTCACCGATCTCCTTGAAGCGCGCTTCGGCGTCCGGCTCCTTGCTGACGTCCGGATGGAACTTGCGCGCCAGCTTGCGGTAGGCACGCTTGATCTCGTCCTGGGTGGCGTCGCGCTTGACGCCCATGATCTGATAGTAATCTTTGAATTCCATGGCAGTTCCATAGTGAGCGGTACCGTTATCGCCCGGTACACGGTTCCGTTCTCTTATTTGGCACCGGCAGAGTGCTTTTCAACCCCCGAATTGTAGAACCCGTCTCAAGATCCCCTGTGAGCTGTACCGGTCGCGGGATTTCGAGACAGGTTCTAGTATCGCCTCTTTACGCTTGTCCGTGAACCGTCCCGTCACCGTGCGCCGGCGCTCCGTTCTTCAGAAATGCAAAACCCGGTGCCTGTTGTCGATGGCATCGAAGTCGGGAAGCATGACGGTGGCAGGACTATCGCCCTCTAAACCACCACGCCTCCATTACCTGTCATACCCGGCCGGCAGCAATGGATGGCACACCGCTGACATTCGCAATGGAACAAGAGTAGAATCGACCCAGTAATGTTTGACGTCCACCTTTCTCGACACGACCGAGGTGAACCCAGGTATTAACGGAAAAAACGGGAACTGGAAATCCGTGCCATGGTTCCGGACCGACAGCGGCGGGGGATAAACCGAATGAACGATGAGGTCTCACGTAAAAAAGACTGGAAATCGGTCACCGGACACCTGATCGGTCCAGAGACACTCGAAACCACCGACGTGCCGGATATTGGTGATTTGGCCGAACGTCTGCGGTTTTCGCTGCGGGATGGACAGATCTGGCTCGACACGCAACGCGTGGCCCTCATCCATCTCTCCACGCTGACAACTCTTCGCCGCGAATTGATCGAGAACCTTGGCATCGAGGATGCGCGTGGTTGTCTTGCCCGCATGGGATACGCATCGGGTTGCCGCGATGCCGCGCTGGCCCGCAAGCTCCGCCCGCACTGCAGTGTGAAGGATGCGCTCCTCGTCGGGCCGCAGCTCCGCGCTATCCAGGGGGTCATCTCCCTGCAACCGGTGCAATTGGAAGCGGATCTCGAAAAGGGCACCTTTTTTGGAGAATTCACCTTTTCCGGATCGTTTGAAGCGGACGCACAAATCGCTGATTTTGGTCTGTCGAACGTTCCGAGTTGCTGGATGCAGGTGGGTTACGCTAGCGGTTACATCAGCACCTTTATGGGCAGGGATGTTGTGTTCAAGGAGATCGAGTGTCGCGCATCGGGAAGTCAGTCGTGCCGGATGATCGGAAAACCATTGCCGCTATGGGACGACATCGAAGAAGAACTGGTGGCATTGCGACTCGACAAAGGAAGCACACACGCGCTCTCTCGCGGAAAAGCGTCCAAAACCCGCACCGCGCCGGGCTCGAGAGACGATGTCGCGGATTGCGCCATGCTTTCTCATGGCATAGTCGGGAATTCATCCGGGCTTGTCGTAGTCTGCGAAATGTTGCGCAAAGTGGCCAACACCGATGCCACGGTGCTCTTTCTTGGTGAAACAGGCGTTGGCAAAGGGATGTTTGCCAAGATGTTGCATCGCATGGGCAAACGCTCCGACAAACCTTTTATTGCCGTCAACTGTGCGGCCATTCCCGAAAATCTGGTCGAGTCCGAACTTTTCGGCGTCGAGAAAGGCGCGTTCACCGGCGCCAGCCAATCACGACCGGGGCGCTTCGAACGTGCCAACGGCGGAACGTTGTTTCTTGACGAGGTCGGAACGTTGACGATGGCGGCCCAGATAAAACTGCTGCGCTCCATTCAGGAGCAAGAGATCGAGCGCGTGGGCGATACCATCACTCGAAAGATCAACGTTCGCATCATCGCCGCCACCAATGTCGATCTGAAAGAGGCGGTCGACCAAGGCACATTCCGTGATGACCTGATGTTCAGGCTCAATGTGTTTCCCGTTCGAATCCCTCCGCTGCGGGAACGCCGCGAGGACATTCCTCCATTAATGGATTTTTTCCTGGATAAGTTCTCAACCCTCCATGGAAAAGAGGTTACCGGATTCACCAGCAGAGCAATGGATGCGCTGTATGACTACAACTTCCCGGGAAATATACGTGAGCTTGAGAATCTCATAGAGCGCGCCGTAATCCTCGCTGAAGACGGCCAGGCAATCGATCTCTCGCACTTGTTTGCCCCGGAGGACCTCCAGGCTTCGATGGTGCTCAAACTCAACAGCACCGGAAATCTCGAACAACGCCAGTCGCCCGCCATTGCCTCCAGATCTGATATCAGCGAGGTCATGGAAACCATGCTCAGCGATGGGATTTCAATCGAAGACTTCGAACACCGTCTCATGGAAAAAGCCGTTGAACTCGCCGACGGTAAATTGTCGAGAGCGGCGCGCATGCTGGGAATCACCCGGCCGCAACTGGCGTATCGACTGAAAAAACACCAGGAATCTACGCTGAACTGAGATCGAGCCGACTTTGCTCGGAATCAGGAGCACCCCGCTGACCTGTCTGCAGAAATCGGATCGTGTTCGCATTCAGCACGAGGCAGGTAAGTACCCCGGTGCGATACGCACCCGTGTCGATTCCTATCCGGTTGGTTCGCACTTCCACTCTCGGCACCACCTCGTGACCATGAACGACCCTGACGCCGTGATCGACAACAGAACGATGAAAACGCCCACGTATCCACACCAGATCTCGTACCGTTTGCTGCTCCAAAGGCACCCCGGGCAATACTCCCGCATGGGCAAAATAGTAATCACCCTCTCTGTGGCTGGACTTCAGATGCTGATAAAAATCCATGTGCCGATTCGGAATGGCTTGTTTAATCGCCTTTCTCAGTGATTCCAAAGCTTTGTCATCAGTCAAATTTTCCAGCGCAACATCCAGACCGTAGGAACTCACAGCCTGCAAGCCGCCCTTTTGCAGCCAGTGACGCGCCACCCGCAGATCCCCATTCAGGTAGCGCAGCATGACTTGTTCGTGATTGCCCAGCAAAAACTCTTTGTGGAAGGTGGGTAGCGGATCATTGAGAAGTCGATCAATTACTTCTCTTGAAGCGGGGCCACGGTCAATATAGTCACCCAGAAACACCAGGCATCTTTGTGTCGTCCCACGCTGACCCTCGTCGTCAGCAATGCGCTCCAGTAGCGCATCGAGCAGATCGACCCGACCGTGAATGTCCCCGATGACGTAGATGATGCTGCCTTCGGGTACCCACCAGTCGCGAGCGGGCGGGTGCATCTCTGCGCTTACTCGGAACCGGTCACAGGCATGGACTTCTTGCCTGGCATATCGCCTGTCCATCGCTCGAACAGCGTATGTTCCACCCCAACCAGATCCAGTGCTTTGCCCACGCTCTGGTGAATGATATCCATGATCGTCTGAGGCGCGTGATAAAAGGCCGGCATAGGCGGAAGTATCATGCCGCCGAGATCCGCAACCTTGCTCATGAGGTCGAGATGTCCTTTGTGCAATGGAGTCTCACGCACCATCAACACCAATGGTCGGCGTTCTTTGAGCGTCACATCTGCCGCGCGAACCACGAGATTGTAGTTAAAAGAATTGGCAACGGCCGAAAGCGTCTTGATGCTGCAGGGGGCCACAATCATCCCACGCGCCCGGAATGAACCACTGGCAACCGCGGCGCCTATATCCTTGTTGTTGTGAACCCGATCTGCCAGCGACCGCACGGTATCCAGCGAATAGTCCGTTTCCAAAGTGATGTTCCGTATCGCCGATTCACTGAGAACGAGATGAGTGGGTACATTTGCAGCCTTGAGTGCCTTCAAGACCTCAATGCCATATATGACACCGGTTGCGCCGGTAATTGCTACGACCAAGGGCAAACTCATATCAGCTGTTCTCCTTGCTCCTCAATCCATCTATCAGTTCCGGGCAATGCTCTCGCATCGCTTGACTATGGTTGCGAGGCAGACGGATTCAACTCGCCCCGGTGTCAGCCATGCTCGATATTTTTCTGCAGCTCGGCGTCGAACTCCAGTACTTTATACCCCGCCCCTTCGAATGCCGATACCACTTCATCCACCTTCTCGCAGGCGGTACATTTAAACCGAAGTATGACTCGCTTCGGACCACCAGCAACTTCCTGACCAATCGGATAGATCGAGTGTACGATTGCGCCAGCGCCCTCGGCGATGGCGGCAATTCGGCCAACGGTTCCTGGCTCTATTTCTATAGGAGCCAATGTGATTCCGCTCCATTTTTCAAAGACACCAAGGAAAATCGCAGCCAATTTGAACACTTCGGTTGCTGAAATCAATCCTACCACCTGATCTCCTTCAAGCACCGGGAACTGCCCTATTTTCAGTGTCTGTCCCTTTTGCAGCACATGCTCCATCGTATCGGTGGCCTTAACGGTGGCCGGACGGCGCACCATGAGGTCTTTGACTTTGAGCCGGTTTACCAGATAGTCGAACTCGTTGACGTCCTGCGTCCTGGTGACGAATTCAGTCGCGCGCAAACAGCTCGCGCGCGTAATCAGACCTCGCAGTTCTCCGTCGTCGACCACTGGCAGCGCACGCAAATTGTTTTCGCTTAAAATCCGTTTCGCCTCACTGACCAGCGCATCGCTGGTGATGGTTCTTGGATTTGGTTGCATCCAGTTGGTGACTTTCATCGATATACCCTCTGTAATCTCTGGTTACGCCGCATTGACGTAAAAACGCTTTGCTTTCAGCTCGAAGCGTGGAAGCGTATTACGCGGCACCAAAACCACCTTGGGGCGAAACGCCAGCATGGAGCTCAGCCTTTCCGCAATAGTCTCCGCAATCTCCGGTTGCGCACCCACGATAAACTCGATCTCCACTTGCATCTCGTCCATGTGTTTGTGCTTGCTGACCGTCACCCGAAACTCATCCACTTCATCGAACTTTCTGATTATGTTCTCGACGGCGCTTGGATACACGTTCACACCGCGTACCGTCACCATATCATCAGCGCGGCACAGTATCCCGCCCTCGAAGCGCAGCGAAGTTCTCCCGCACACACACTTATCCAGATTGACGCGCACCACGTCTCCCGTTCTGTACCGAATGACCGGGTAACCCAACCGCCCAAGATTGGTTATCACCAGTTCGCCACGTTCGCCGGGTGCCACGGGATCCCCGGTTTCCGGATCAATAACTTCAGCGATGTATTCACTTTCGATAAGATGTGTGCCTCCCGGTTGGGCGTAGCACTCAAAGGAGTGCGCCCCCACCTCGGTAGCACCGGCGTGATCGAAACACTTGGCATTCCACAACTGCTCTATTCTCTGCTTCGTGGAAGGCACATTTGCACCTGGTTCACCGGCATGCACCGTTGCTTTGATCGGAATGCTGCTCAGATCGAATCCCGTTTCACGCGCCACCTCGGCAAGCCGTAAAGCGTAGGTTGGCGTACACGCCAAAGCGGTCGCTCCGGCATCCCGCATCAGCTCCAGCCGTTGGAGGGAATCCCTCCCACCGCCGGGTATCATCATCGCGCCTATCTGTCTTGCACCCTCAACCGCTGCCCAAAACCCGACGAACGGCCCAAAGGAAAAGGCCATGAAGAGTCGGTCAGAAGAGGTCAGCCCGGCACCTGCCAGCACATGTCCCCAACAACGCCCCCACCAGTTCCACCCGTCAGCGGTATCCGGCACTTTCAACGGTACACCGGTCGTTCCAGATGTCTGATGGAACCGGGAATAGGAGTCGATGGGATAGGTAAGGTTGTTCCCGAAAGGGCCATTGAGCTCCTGATCGCTCATCAACTCGTGCTTGGTCGTCAGCGGCAGTTTGGATAAATGCTCCAAAGATGTGATATCAGCAGGCTTTACACCTACGGCTCGCCATTTCCGGGTATAGAATAGATTTTTCTCCCACAACTCATTCAGCATCGCCTGGAGTTTTCGCAACTGCAACTCGTGCAGCTGCTCGCGTGGCATCGTTTCTGTCTGCTCATCGAAATAGATCATGGTTTTTTCCGACACGGATCTGTCCCCTAGCGACGCTGCTAGCTGCGCATCTCCTGAAACACGTCCTGCTCCATGCGCACCAGTTTTCCACGGTCTTTTCCCGACCATTGCACGGCAAACGGCAGCGGCGAAGCACCCGGCCACGACTGATCACGAGCACCCATGACCTCCATTTCCCACATGGAAATCTCCAGTGGGAGTGCGGCGTCAATGCGTTCTTTGATCTGGCGGCACTTGCCCTTGACCAGGAAAACCATATTGTCTGGTCCGATAATCTGCACAGCTGCACGACCGTCGCGCTCCAGATTCTTGAGCGTCTTGCTGCCATGGTCGGCGCCAAACCGAACGCGCTTTTTGTCGACAGCCGCTGCCCAGGTAAACGCGTCAGTCGGATAACCATCCTCACCAACGGTCATAACAATGCTCAACGCTCCCGCACTGAGATAATCAAACAATCCATCCGGCAGTTCCGATGTAATCGGATGCGCTGTAGCGGTCGTAATATTGTTCACGTCTCGAACCCTCCGTCTCATGAGTAAATTTGCGGCGCCGCTGACTAGCGCCAGTTTGCGGTCAATCTCTGAATGACTCCGTAGACCCAGTAATCTGTTGCTGTACCCTGCCTGGGCGGCGGTTGCTGAGGCAGTTTGCCGCGCGCAAAAAGGGCGATGTCTCCTGCATCATCTCCGGCCACGGGATCGCCATTTACCGAGTGGCTGTTGAAGGCCGTGATGACCATGTGCGAGTCCGCACCCGACAGACGTTGCTCGGTATAGATACCCACCATTCCATCCAGTGTTATCTCCAGCCCGCTCTCTTCCCGCGCTTCCCTGATCACTGCCTGCGGCACTGTTTCTCCCATCTCCACATGGCCTGCGGGTGGTGCCCAATATCCCGCCAGTGGTGCCTTCGTTCTTTTGATAAGCACCAATCGCTTGCGGTGCTCGATGAGTGCCAAGGCGACCGATTCCCGAGTCAGGGAACACCCGCAATCACTGCACCGTCCAGGGGGTTGTCTGCCGAGCAGCGCGGCACTTCTGTAACGCATGCACTGGGCACAAGAGGCATAGTCCGCCACAACCGATTTGCGGTTGGGCCCGACAAAGTTAGAGGTGCCCCCGGGTCGGATTCGGGTGCGAAAGGATTGCGGCCCACCGGCCAAATGAGCGCCCCTCAGGTAATACGCCGGCTTCTGACACGTCTGAAGAGCGGCGCCCGATTCCGATGTCCGGTCTCTCATTGCCCTCCCCCCAATGCCCCACTGGCCACTTGGGGAACATCCCGATCGCACCGGTGATTTACGTCGAGCGCTACCTTTATCGATACCTCGTGACCGTCACTCGCGGCCAATGTCCTGCGAACCGGAACCGGGCAAAGAATCTCCAGTTTGTCGTTGGGATACTCGCTGATATCCGGGATGACCACAGCACCGGCGACCTGCTCGCCGATCACGACCCAAAAGCATTTCGCATCGCAGAATCCGGTCGCGGGCTCAATGGCGATACCCGGTTCTGTGAGCATACGTTTCCTTCCCCGTTCCCACTTTTTGCCGGTCATGGTCAGGTTGAATGTTCCCGGGTAAGGAATGAAACCCAGTTTCCTCTCGAACTCGCTGGCCGCCCAGGGCAGACTGGTGAACATACAGCCCTCACCCAGACCACTGCTGACCACTCCGCTCAAACTCAGAGTCTCGGCTTGAAGAATGGTCTCTACAGTCAACATGTCGGCGCCTGAACGATTCCCGCCAGCAGAGTCTGCGCCCGCGACCTTGCATCCTTGGGTATGACGACCTTTTCGTACTCTGGTCCCGTCCCTTTTGTGGCGTCAAAACCGATTTTCGAACCGCAGCCGAGTGCAACCGCTGATGGGTCGATTACGTAAGGTTCGGTCCTGTCGATTGTCAGGGTATCCCTGCTCGGTTGATAGCGAGTCGCCATCGCCCAGGCGACTTCTCGGGGATCACGTATATCCACATCGTCGTCAACGACGGTAACCGACTTCAATCGCTTATCCAGAGACAACGCCAACTGAATCAGTCTGCGTACTTCGCTGGTTGAACAGCGGCCCACGGAGATGACTGCGGAAAAACCGATCGTCCCACCGAGCATCTCCAGATCCGCAACGGCGCCAACATGACGTTGCAACTGCCACAACAGTTCCGTACCGGCCGCCAGTGACAACAGGGAATCTACATCGGCTGTCCAGGGACACAATCCCGGATAGACGAAACCATCGCGGTGGGTGACGGCGGAAATCTCGATAACCGGGCTTTCGTTGGTAAAGTAATAACCGGTATTTTCGCCGAAAGGCCCTTCTTTCATCCGTACGCCCGGCAGTACTTTCCCCTCGATGACGATTTCAGCGTGCGCCGGAACATCAATCTCGACGGATTCCGCGCGCACCAGCTCCACAGGTTCGTCGCGTAGCGCACCTGCAATCTCAAGCTTGTCCGGTCCTGTTGAACCCGCCTTTACGACAGCGGCCACCAACGTGGCAGGCTCCAGGCCAAGGGCTACCGCCACTTCCAGTGGTTTTCCCTCTTTTTCCGCGTTCTCCAGGAATTGAGACAAGGGAGGATTGGCGAGGAATACACCCAGACGATTACCTCCGTGCACCATCATCCGGTGTATCCCCATTGCACGGCGTCCGGTTGCCGGATCTTTCGCCAGGACCACGCCCGACGTGATAAAGGGCGCCGCGTCCTTCTCGTAGTGCGTCAGAATGGGCAACAGTGCGAGAAGGTCATCGGGATCCCGCTTGATCACCTCCTTCACCGGCGCCTTACCATGACAATCGACCGTCGCTATCCCGCGCCCTTTTCGTTCCAGATAGACCGCCGCAAGCTTTTCGGCCGTGGTACCAAATGCTCTGGCCAGGCGACTGCGCTTGCCCAGCAGGTTGCCGCATATGCTGGCGCCCGCATAACCCCGCACGTTCGAAAACATGACGGCGGGGTGCTGATCCCCCAATGCCTTAAGAACCGCGGCGACCTCAAAGCGAGGATCGACACTCTCTTTCACCCGTACCAGATCGGTTCCCAGATCGGATAAGAATTGCCGCAAATCCGTGTAAGCCATTGTCGTCTACGCTCGGGGGATTCAGCACCCTGTTCGCTATCTATCCTTCAGAGATATTTCTCAGGAAAACGCTGAATCTCCTTCAGCACATTGATGGAAAAACGCTCCTTGGCCAATTGACCGCGACCGAAGCGAACCTGCAGCGAATCGCCGAACTTGGCGGTATCAGTCGACACCCGCGCCTTGACGCGCTTATAGGTGTACTTGTCCAGCCCGTCATTGAGCGTGCGTATGGTCAACTCGAGATCGCAGTCCTCCGGCAGTTCGTCGAGCTCCATCACAAAGGTTTCCCACTTATTCATCTGCTTTCTCCTCAATTACTTGACCGGTGGGTAGCCGTAGGCTTCCCAGTTGCTGGTTACGCGATCCTGAATCTCTTGCGGGTAGACGTTCTTGAAAGAGACCGTAGTCGGTACGTCGTTGATCTTGTGCCAATCCACCGGCCAGGTGCAGTCGAACGATACTTTCGAACCGATCGAATAGGCACGCTCATGCGGGCTGGCATGCGGGTACAGCGAGGTTCCGGTGGTGTTCTTGTAGATGTGAATGTCACGCTCCGGATTACAACGGGTACAGAAGGCGTGGTACACCTCGTCCCAGTTGTAGATATCGATGCTGTCATCCACCACCATCACCATGTGGAACCACGGCCCCAGCTTGCTGCCGAAGGCGAGCTGCGCGATCTGCTGCGCGACTCCCGCGTAGGTCACCTTCACGCCGACGATCATCATGTGATGCGTGGAGCGCGGGTGCATGTAGACGCCCGTGATGGGAATGCCCTGACTGCGCAGCAGCTTGTCCAGTTCCAGACCCAGCGAGAAGGAGCGCAGCAACTGCCCCTCGTCCATGGGTACGCCCATGTTGGAGATGGTCATGGTCGCGTTGTTGCGGAAGGTGACACAATTGACGCGGAAGGTAACGCGCGGCATACGCGGCGAGGTGCGGTAACCGGTGTACTCGCCGAACGGACCCTCCTCCACCATCACGTCCGGCGTGATCACGCCTTCGAGAATGATTTCGGCGTTGGCCGGCACCAGCAGGTCGTTGGTTTCGCACTTCACCAGCTCCACCGGCTTACCACCGAGCATGCCGGTCAACTCAGGCTCCGGAATCGGTGACGGCGCACAGGCTGCCATGGCGGCCAGCGGCGACAAGCCGATGGCGGTGGCGAAAGGCATCGCCTCGCCGCGCGGCAGGTAGTAGTCGTTCAACGTCTTGCCCAGATCGGAAAAGGGAAAGACCGCGCCGCACATGGTGCGCGAGTCGTACATCATCTGGCGGTACATGCCCCAGTTGTAATCCCCGCGAATCGGGTGCTTGGTCACTACCGCATGCCAGGTGCCGATGTAGCGGCCACCGTCGCCTTCGTGCACCAGCGGCACGGGCAGCTTGGTGAGGTCCACATCGTCGCCCATCCACACGTTCTCTTTGCAGGGAGCGGCACTGCGTTCGATCACCACCGGTTCGATAGGATCGCTGTTGGTACGGCGCAGATACTCCGTGGAGATCTCCGGCAGTGTCGAATCGGGCGACATGCCCAATGAGACGGCCATCCGCCGGTAGGTGGACAGCGGCGCGCCGAAATAGCTGTTGCCGGGATAGTCCTTGATTTTTTTCATGTAGGGGGCAGGCGCGCCCAGCTCGCACGCTCGCCGCACAATCGCCCCTGCCTCGTTGTCCCAATCGACCTCCTGCTCGATGGCGACCGCATCACCGGTCTTCAACAACATGTCGATGAACTCGCGATTGCTGTCCGGTGCGCCGTAATCAGCGCCAACTGCTTTCTCTTTTCTCACAGTGCTCACAATGGATTCCTCTAGTTACTGATACCGTTAGCCAACCTTTTCCAGAATCTTTTCCCACTTACCTTGCGTCTTTAGAATCATCTCGGCCACTTCGCGCACGGCACCGTAGCCGCCACGCGCTTTGGTGATATAGACCGCCGCCGCTCTCACTTCGTCGACCGCATCAGCCACCGCAACGGGCAGGCCGACGCGCTTCATCATCTTGAGATCAACAAGATCGTCGCCCACGTAGCAGACTTCGGCATCAGCGATGCCTTTGTCTTTGAGCATCTCTTCGTAGGGTTCGGTTTTCTTTTTGATACCTTCATAAAAGCGGGCGATCTTCAACTCCTGCGCGCG
Organism: Pseudomonadota bacterium; assembly: GCA_008501635.1. Classification (NCBI taxonomy): domain Bacteria; kingdom Pseudomonadati; phylum Pseudomonadota; species Pseudomonadota bacterium. The sequence continues at coordinate 45,798 of QQUJ01000005.1, read as the reverse complement.
GTGGCGCACTGCTCCCGATTTTTTTGATGTGATGATGGCGCATTCGATGCCGCTCATCTGCAAGGCCACGACACCAAAACCATCCTTGATGTCGAAATTGCGCTGTTCGACACCGTTGTCGTCGATGACAATGCGGCCGTCGCTCATGACGCCATCGACATCGAGAATCACCAGCTTGATATTCTCTGCCTGCTCCATTACCGATTCCCCCTAAAGCTTGATTCCGTATTCGTCCCAACGCGAATTGATCTTCTCCATGGTCGCCTCGTCGAGGGCCACCTCGACGGGCTTTTCCTCCCATTCGAAGGGAATGGTCGCATCGAGCAGAATCCGGGAGGTGATCAGTTTGCTGACGCTGGGATCGAGTGCCGGGTCAAGAGGCGTCGAACGACCGCGCTTGATGAGTTCGGTACCGCGCATGGGATCGTAACGACACGCCAGCGCCCAGAAGACGCGCTGCACATCGTCGGCCTCGATGTCCTCGTCGACAACGATGACACCCTTGATTCCGTAGCTGCCGGTTATGGTGGAGATGACCGCCTGGCCGACCTGGGAAGAGTGACCGGGATACATGGTCTTTACGGAAACCACCGCCCAGAAACGGCCGGCAGACTCCGGCATCACATTGACCGACTTGATACCGGGAATTCCCATTTTGGCCAGATCGCTCCACAACATCGCGGTGCGGGTAAACGAAAGCAGCATATGCACATCGGTCACCGGACGGCCCACCGACGTCGCCCACAGAATCGGGTTATTGCGGTGCAGGATCTGCTTGACCTCGAGACACGGTTTTTTGATCACCTTGTAAAGTTCGTCGGTGTAATACCCGGTGTACTCGCCAAACGGGCCTTCGGGTTGGAAGTTCTCCGGATCGATCTCTCCCTCGAGCACGATCTCTGCCCCCGCCGGAATCGGTAATCCCGTCATCGGCGCCAGCATGTACTCCGACGGCGCACCGCGCACCGAACCGATGATGTCGTACTGGCTTTGGGCACCTTCGTGCTGGAGGGCGCCGGCCATCATCATCAACGGATCGCAACCGATAACTGCAGCCGCGGGCATCTTCTTGCCCATTTTCTTGTACTTGTTCATGATGCGTTCGCCGCGTTTGCCGGGCAGAATCTGCACGCCGCACCGTTTTTCATCGAGCATCTGCATGCGATAGGTGCCGAGATTGACTTTCCCGGAGTCGGGGTCACGAATCGCCAGGAAGGTGGCCGTACCGATGTAGCGCCCGCCGTCCCTGGGGAAAAACCGCGGCACCGGAAACATGTTCAGATCCACTTTTTTACCGGAGTGAATGTTCTCCAGTATCGGACCCTCTTTTACTTCCTTTGCCGGAATCAGTTCATCGATGGTCTTGTTCATCCACTCGCGCGCGGAATCGCAAAGCGAGTAGTGACCCGGCATGTTGACCGACATCGCCAGACGACTTGCGGTGGCAAACGCGCCGGTAAAAACGGGCGAGTCATACCCCTTGATATTCTCGAACAGCAGCGCTGGTCCCTTCTTCTCTTCGGTCACCTTCGAAATGTGCGAAAGCTCGAGATTCCAATCGACCTCGGCGCTGACTCGCGCCAGTTCGCCGGCTTTCTCGCATTTGTCGATGAAATTTCGTAGATCCATGGTGGCTATCCTTTTGGTTATGTTGTGTGACTGTTACGCACTGCTTCTGACAAGGGCCTGCAAGCGATGGTCTCTCATCATTGCAGCCGCTTTCCCGTCATCACCGAGTTGACGATGTGCTCGAGGGCCGATTTGCGGCCGCCGCTGACCGGATCGGTTTTGCGGGCACTCCACACCGTCTCGGGGCGTGCCTGGAGGATGAAGATGTTGCCACCGGACGGGACTGTTTTATCAACGGCCCATTCCACGTCCATGGGTCGTCCATAGTGCTTCTCGATCAACTTGCCCATGCGCGCCAACTCTTCGATTTCGTGGTCCAGCAATGACTGAACCTCCTGGCGTTCAGCAGGAACCTCGGATCGTATCGATGTTTGGGTAATGGGATCGACGGTGTAACAGACCTCTTTGCACGAGATCGTGCGCGCCATGATCTCTTCCGACACCTTGTTCACAAGGAACTGGTCGGGTGTCACTTCCCCCGACACGACCGATTCACCAAATCCGAAGTTCGAATCGATAACGATACTGGAGCGGTCACCGTTACTCGGATTGAGTGTGAACATCACGCCGGCCGTCCACGAGTTGGCCATCTTCTGAATCCCGACGCTGATAGCCACCTCATGATGTTTGAACTTGTTTTTGTTTCTGTACGCAATGGCACGCGCCGTGTAGAGGCTCGATATGCATGTCTTGACGCGGTTCAGCACATCGTCGACGCCTCGAATCCAGAGATAGGTGTCCTGTTGACCGGCAAAACTCGCATCGGGCAAGTCCTCAGCGGTAGCGCTGGAACGAACGGCAACAGGCGTGGCCGGCATGCAGCAGTAATTGGAAAGTTTGCGATAGTACTCGGCGACGCTGTCTTCCAACTCGTACGTCAGATCGGTCTCTTCGATAAGCCGACGCGCTTCTACGGAAGCGGCCTCCAGCGCCTGCATATCGGTGTCATCGATGCCGTCACACAGGCCCATCAGCTTTTCGCTGAGTTTCCCCTGCTCGATAAACTGGCGGTAGGCGTGGGTGGTCAGGGCGAATCCCGGCGGTACTCGAATACCGGCGTTAATCAGTTCCCCCAACGATGAGTTCTTGCCCCCGACCAGCGGTACATCCTCTTTTCGGCACTCTTGAAACCAACAAACCAGTGGTGCATTTCCCTTCATAACCCTTTTCCTCTAGGCGGCCGGAGCCCGGCTGGCCGAAGCCAGCCGAACACCTGCCTAACTGGAGAACATCAAGAACCTGCAAGTATCAGGGTATCTTGCACTACTTTACGATCGTCACTTCGCCGGTCGTCCCGTTCACTTTGAGCATCTGTCCAGTCTTGATGATCTTGGTGGCGTGACCGGTGCCGACAATCGCCGGCATCCCGTACTCGCGACAGACGATAGCGGCATGGCTCATAACACCGCCCACGTCGGTTACACAGGCCTTGATCTTGATGAAAACCGGGGCCCAGGACGGTGAGGTCGTTGGAGCAACCAGAATCTCTCCCTCCTCGAGCTGACCGATATCTGCAACCGTCCGGCAAACACGCGCCTTGCCTTCGACGCTGCCGGGACTGCCGGGGAAGCCCTTGAACGAATCGATGTCATCGAGGTTGGCTACATTCTGAATATCGGACCACGACTTGAGCGACTCGTTGGTAACACCCCACAGCACGACCGTGAACGGCTCCTGTATCACATCGGGCGCCGGTCCGACGGCCGGAGGCGGACTCCATTCCTGGAACTTCTTCATCACACCACGGCGCCAGTCGATCTCCTTGGGCCAGGTGTAGGTGCCGCGCGGTTTGACATTGGTCGCCCATGCGGTCACCACATCCCACAACACATCGCGAATCTCGCCACGCTTCAGGTACCAGATGTCCTCGACATCCTCGATGATCCCGAACTCTTTGACGATCTCTGCAACTTCACGAATCTTGTTCCAGAAAACCGAATGGAACCAGTGCTCGACGTAGAAGAGATGGTTTTCGACATAGGGGAACACCGTCTTGGCGGTACCGAGCAACTGATCGAACGTTGCGCGATCCTCGTCGGTGCTGATCAGGTTGCGATACTCCGCCGTGATGCGATCACGCTCCTGCTGCACGGCCTCCATCGGCCGCTCCAGCGAATTGCCTTCATGCAGCTTATCGATGTAGATACCGATCGAAGACAACGGAACAGACAGGTCATCGTTCCAGGAACGATCGTGGTGATACCAGCCGGTACCGGTCGATACGTTGAACCACGGATAACGGGCCTTTTCAAAGGCAGCCAACCACTGTTTCCCGGCATCGCTGCCGCCCAACGAGGCTTTCAGGGCTTCATAGTCGGTACCCTTGCGCACCTCGGCGTCCACGCCCAGATCAACGGCGCGTCGGGCGAGGTTTTTCAGCTCCTCATCAGGCTGGTACATGATCACGTCGATACCCGAGATCATCTGCGTTACGCGCTGTGGCGGGATATCGGGGAAGATCTTCTGACAGAAGTCGAGGAAGGTGACGTAGGCCGCGTACCCGAGGTTGAGGAACTCAAAGTGGTACTGCCAGCACCGGATACCGAGATCGATGACGTTGTCATACGCCTTCAGCAGCTTGTACCCGGTCGATTCGCCGAGGCCTTCCTTGACGACGCTCAAATCTTCCATTTCCGGCAGCTTGGGGATCTCCAAAGCTTCGAGATCCGCAATGGTCTGCTTCATCTTCTGTTCCCACTTCGCCTCCAGCGCATTCCAGTTCTCGTAGTAGTAACCGGCGCGCTCCATGAAATGCGCAATGCGAGACTGTATGACCTCCGGGTCTTTGACCGGCACAGGCGTTATGTACAGATAGCCGTTGATCATGCGGTGATCGACACCGAACACCGGCGGAACAGAGAAGATACGCGTGTTGTACTGCGACAGCGCCAGAAACCAGGCCTCGTCCCAGATCGTATCGAAGGGATAGAGCGGTTCCGGATAGTGAAGCCCGTCGTAGAACCAGAATGCGTTCTCCTCGTACGCCTTGCGTTCCGGATCATCGGTAACGAACGGATACTGATAGGGATACATGCGCTCCCATCCCTCGGTCCCCGGAATCGTTTCAACGTCGTGAGGATTGGGAAATTGTACCTTTGCCATACAGCTCCTCCTCCAGTAATCGCGTGCTTTCAGACACGCTGGTTATGTAGTTGTCAGACGAGGGCAAACCGCTACTAGCGAGCGACTTTACAAAACGCCTGTACGGTCATTGAAGGCAAGGAGCATGCCAGCGTGCAATCTCAGCGCTATTGTCTGATCCGGTTTAAGCGGGAGAGGTCTTGTAACACCCTGATTGCCCGTCACTAAATCGACCCGCAAGCGCACATCTGGATCATCTCCCGAGGGGCATGCGAGGTGTATCCGCTGCCGCGGCCCCAGCCCTCTCAATTGACCATTTGATAAATTCGGGAAGAAGTCACGCGCCGTTTGCAGCGATTTCATCAAACCCACTGCAACACTCTGTTATTCGTGGTTTTCAGCACCAGGCCCACAAATCCGGATTGCTCCGGCAGGGATCTGCAACGCTGCGGACAGCGCAGGCTGCGGTGATCTGAAGGGGGATTGAACAGCCTTTTTTTACGTAAGGTAAATTATCGATCTGTAGCCGTCCTGAACGCGGCTGCGCTTTGTTTTGATCGTCAGGAGGGGAAAAAGTCCATCGTATAGCTGATCGTGGTTCCGGCTACCGCCTTGGCGCCAAAATCAAACCGCTTGATACGTAGCGTCAGTTTGCGTTCCAGATCATTGTCGTCCAGTTCGCTGCTGACCACTCTGATATCGGTCACCTGTCCATTCGGCGCAATGGTGAGTTTTACCACCACCTTGCCTTGCAATGAGGGGTTGGTTCGTAAAGCGCGATTGTAAAGGTTGTAGATAGCCGTCTTGTTACGATCGAAGATCAGCTGGATCTCCTCGTCGGTACGGCCAGCCAGTTTGTTCTTGGCAGCGGAGCGCGCATCCCCTGCCGATTCCGCTTTAACCGGGCTTTTCACCTGCTCGATACTGCGCGCAGCGAGCCGAGTGCTGCCGGTGTCGCGGCTGAGCGCGGCGGTATTTATACCTCCGCTGCCCGTTGCGACTTTGGAAGTAACGAGCGAGCGTTCCGTCTTGCGTGCCGTTTGACCCGCCGAACTCAACCGCTGCCCAGCCTCGAGTTTTGCGACAGAGGGATCCTGCCGCAACTCCGCCAGGGTATCCTGAAACGCCATAATCCCCGCGCGCGATGCGCGTTCGCGTGCCGAAGGTTCAGGCTTTGCCTCCTTCTTCGGCTCGGGTTTGGGTTTCGGCTCGGGTTTGGGTTCCGGCTTCTTCTGCTCGACCGGCTTGGGTTCCGGACGCTGCTCTTCGATCTTGGGCGGTGGTGGTGGCGGCGGAGCCGGTCGACGTTTCTCCAACACCAGGCGCGCGATGCGTTTGGGCACTTCATCCATAATCGGGCGATCAATCTTGAACACCGGCAACATCGACGTGACGACCGACATCATCAGAAATACCGCAGCGGTAACCAGCAAAATACGCTTGAAACGACGATCGTCGAGGCTGCCGCCATTCCACGCGATTTCCAGAGCGTAGGCGCTCACCTCAGCTCTCCTTTACGCCGCGCTGCTGTACGGCGAGAGAGACAGTGCCATAACCCGCTTCGGTACAGGTCGCCATCACCTTTTTCAGTACCTCGAAAGAGGTCGTCCGGTCGCCAAGTATCGTGATCTCACCCTTGTCCGCCGCTCCATCTTCGATCTGTACCAACCGGTTGCGGGCGTGGCGTTCCAGAGCTTCGCGCAGCGCAACCAGGATGGTCTCTTTGGAGCCCACGGCAGCGCTGATAGGAAGTACGGATTCGCCTTGCACCAGAATTTCCTCCCTGGTGACCAGCACGGTGATCGTCTGACGTACCTTGGCCTCGATATCGGACTCCGGCAGTTTCACCGCGCGACTGCCGGGCATCTCCTGCACATCGGACGAGTTGACCAGCAGGAAAAAGACCAGGATGGTGAAAATGTCCATCAGCGCCACGAGATTCAATCCACCGCCGAACTTGCGGCGCCGGTGGTGGCGTTGCATGCGCTGCGCGCGTCGTGACAGTTTCATCGCCACGCCTAACTCCCTTTTTTCTTCGCTACGATGGGCGCATCGCCCAGGGCGATCTCAGGGAAGAGTTCCGCTTTGATGCGTTCGCCATTCTCCTGCACTTCGTAGGCACGCACGGTGTCCATCACCTGTATCAGGTCGTCGTACTGAATCGCAGGCTCGGCCAGGATGCTGGCGCCCACTTCATCGGGAAATTTCACCTTGACGCGTTGCAGCCATTCGGAGAGCTGTTTCAAATCATGTCCCTCCTCTTTTCTTGACAAGGTCACCAGTTCACCGCTGGCTCGATCGCCGAGGATGAGGCGATCGGCGCGCACGATGACCTCCAGCTGCAACCGTGGCTTTTCCGCCTGCTCCTCGCCTCCGGCGCCAGGGAGATTGAGCTCGTGGATGGTGATACGCGAGAACACCGCCATGATGAGCAAAAAGGGCACCAGCACGACCATCAGGTTCATGAACGCCGTGACATTGAGGTCGGTCGTGACCTCGGCACGGTTGCGCATGCGCCGGTAGCTGCGCATTACGCACTCGCCTGCGAACGGTCACCGATGAGATTGACCACCTTTACCGTGGCCATCTCCATGTTGTCGATCAACTGCGTGCTCTTGGTTTGCAGCACGGCATGCACCAGGAGCAGCGGAATACCGACCATCAAACCGAAGGCGGTGGTGTTCATCGCCACCGAGATACTCGCCGAGAGCATATCCGCCTTCTCCGCCGGATTGGCGTTGGCCACCGCGGTAAAGGCCTGGATGAGACCGATGATGGTGCCCAACAAACCGAGCAAGGTGGCGATGTTGGCCAGCGTTGCAAGATAGTGGGTGCGTTTCTCCATCCGTGGAATCACCTCCATCAGTCCCTCTTCCATCGCCATCTGCACATCATCGCGGCGGCGCGCTTTTATCAGACTCGCCAGCCCGTAGCTGAGTATCTTGCTGATAGCGGCCCCCGATTGCTCGATAATCCCCTGGGCTTCTCGGAACTTTCCCGAACTCAGCAGTGGCATCAGGTCATTCCACGCCTTGCGGTTTCTCAGCGCGGCGTACGAGAGAAAGAGATAGCGCTCGACCGCAATGGCCATACCCAGTGCCAGTACCACCACGATCGGATACATGAAGGTGCCGCCAGACTGGAAAAAGGAAACAATGTTGTTGTAGATCGTCATTGCCGTGCCCTCACTGTGTAACCGTTGTCTGTTAAAGAAATGGTGCCTCGCGCCAGGACGCGAAGACGCAAAGGAGCGCAAAGGAAACTGCCATCGAAGAACCTCATTCCAGCGAGTGTGAGCCTGTTCACCATGCTGCCCACGACCCGCTCCGCCCTGCATCCTGCCGTTCATGAGATCGCCTGGGCACACTCTGCGTCCTGGCGTCCTGGCGCAACTCCCAACCCGATTTATCCAAGCTCATTACAAAGCCCTCAGGGTCGCTGTTCCCGCGCCTGCGTCGCAGCCCGCAAACGCAGTTCACGCCGCACCACGTCGGGGTCCAGCGGCCCGATGCCCGCCTCCACCAAACTATTGAGAGGACGCAAGGTCAGATCACCCGGCTGGGCGGACTTCCATGGCACGATAATCAGTGTGCGCGGGGTTTCGTTGTTGCCGATGATGTTCATGCCCAGCCGGCGATCGGGTTCCTCTGCATTGAGGGTGCCGAAACAGATCAGTAGCGGAAGCGCCAGCCATCTGGTCATTGTTGCGCCGCAACGCGACGCTGCAGATCCGCGATCCATTGCTCGACCTCTTTGTCGTTGACCAATATCAACTGCTGAAATTTCTGATAGTTTGACAAAGCGCAACTGGTGTCATGGAGATATAGGTCACACAACAGACCTAAATTGCGGTAGGCAAGCGCGAAATCGGGCCGCGCTGCAATAGCTGCAGCGTAGGATTGGCGCGCCTCTGCGAAGCGTCCCGACGAGCGTTGCAATAGCGCCAGCTCGTGGTGGGCTTCAGCGAAATCCGGAAAACGGTTAACGACTTGTTGAAACAGGTGTTCCGCCTCTTCTGTTTTTCCCAGACGTGTCAGCGCAATGCCGAGGTTGAGCCACGGTCCGCGATGCAGGGGATGTTGCTGGGTCAATTGCAGGAAGCCGCGTTCCGCTTCAGCGAGGCGACCGGCCTGCAGATCACTTAACGCCAACCGATGGGCCATCATTACCGCGGGTTCCGCCGCCGGGCGCACCTTTGATTGAGGTTCATCGACGCCGGCCGGTGGCGCGCTTGCACACGCCACCAGCGTGAGGCTCAGTAAAACCAGTTCAATCCAGCGCCACGTAGGCTTGCACACTGCGTTCCTCCTTTTTGTAGCGAACCGGCATCAATTCGGCCAGGCGTCGGTAACTGTTGCGTACCCACTCGTCGTAGACCCCATCCAGGGTGCGACGAGTGTTGATGGCATGAACCTCGATCGCTTTCTCCTCGAACGGGAAGGCCTGCTCTTCCAGCAGCAGGTCGTACTCTTCTTTCTCTTCGGCATTGAGTTTCCCGGGACGTTCGGAACCAAGCAGCGCCTTGGCGAACTGGCGATACACTTCGCCGCTGCGAAAGGTCGCTTCGGTGGTCACCGCAGCGACGTTGTATTCCGCGGCGGCAGTCAGTGCCGCCAGCGTCCCCTTCATGGCCTGGCGTTTGCGTTGCAGACTGCGCTTGAGCGGTTCGGTGAGGCGCAGCGATGCGTAGACCGCCTGTTCGTCCCGTGCCAATGCGAGGCGTGCATGAGCGGCAAGAAAGCGGGTGCGATCGGTGCGCTCTTTTCCGGCGTCACGATCCGCCCTGATGATGGCATTGCGCAGCGCGCGCACCTGTTGCAGGTCACCCTGCTTGTGCTGAAGTTGCAGTTGCCGGTAGCGAGCCTCGATGGCTTCAGGAACGGGACGCGCGTGATCGGTCACATAGCGCGCCCAGGCAGCGAGTGCTTTACCCACCGCCCCTTCCTGCTCGTAGAGTTCGGCCGCTTGCCACGCCGCCTCGCGTCGCACACCGCTGTCTTTGTGCTCCCCGGCGATGCGCGTGAACTCCACGGCCGCAGCGCCGCGATTGCCTGCCTCCAGATAGGCCACCGCCAACTTTTCGCTGACCTGCGCCTGGAGCGGGTGCTGCGGGTAGTTGCGGCGGAACGCCTCGAGCACCTGCGCGGCGGGAACCCACTGCCTGGCTTCCAGATAAGCGGCCGCGGCATCGTATTCGGCAGTGGGCCGTATCGTACTGGTCGGTGCCACCTGCGCCACACGCAGAAATCCCGTCGCCGCCCCCGCGAGATCACCCGCCATACGCAGCTGTTCGGCCTGTTTGTAGACCGTGGCGCCGAGCCGGTCGATCAATTCGGAACGATCCTTCGCCTGCACGGCCGTCAGGCGCAGCACCTGCTGATAGCTGGTCTCGGCCTGCCCGTAATCGGTGCGATCGAAGGCCGTGTGTGCGATGACCAGCCAGGCGCTGCGGCGCAACGAAGGTTCGGTCTGCGGGTAGCGCTCCACCAGGCGCTGGGCAGCCCGGCTGGCCGCCGTTCCATCGCCCGCCGCGAACAGCTGTTCAGCCATCCTGGCGAGCACCTTGGGACTCTCCGGGTGTTCGGGGAAGCGCTCCACGAAACGTTCGCTGCTGACCAACGTACGCCGTTGCCACACCCGTCGCTGTGCGGCAGGGAGTGTCTGTTCGTGCGCAGCGTGGGCCAGCAGCGCGGCGTAGCCTGCCTCGGCTGCCTTGCCGTGCGCGGGGTAATCGTAAGCGGTGCGCTCATACTCCTGCGCCGCATCTGCGTACTGACGGGTTTCAAACAGTAGCTCGGCCAGCAGGAAATTGGCGCTGCCGCTGTCCGCCTCGCCCGGAAAGTAGGTCAGACGTTTGCGATACCAGCGTATCGCTTCCTGGTAGGCAGCCGCTGTTTTCGTGCTCTGGGCTTCGGCGTGATAGTGCCGGGATAGCTCATCCAGTTGCGCCTTCACCTCGGCAACAATATCCGGTGCCTGCTCACGAGTGAATCGGCTCCAGTAGGGCTGATCCATACCGTAGCGCGCGACGAACTGGCGCTTGGCATCGAGCACGCGGCTGGGAAATCCCGCCGCCCGGAAAGCCGCGATCACCTGCAGCTGGATTCGCGGCGCTTCGCGGTGCAGCGGATGCCGGTCGACAAAGGCCTCGAAGGCCGCCGCCGCATCGCTAAAACGCTCTTTCTCCAGATACTGTTCGCCCAGCGTTCGATACACCAGATGCTCATAGGGCCGTGGGCCGCGACTGCCAAAGTAATCGGCCATGCTCGACGTGCCCCCCTGATAACTGAAACTCAGCGAACTGACCCGCAGCGTATCGAGCACGCGCTCACGTTCCACCCGGCTCAGTTCCGCCAGCACGATATCGTCATTGGTTACCCGTCGATCCAGGACGAGGGTAAAAAGATCCAGCGCCGAGTCATAGCGGCGCTGTTTGAATAGCGACCAGCCGCCTTTGTAGAGCGCCTGATCGTAGAAGGCGGAGTCGGGACCGGCTTTGACGACCGCGCGATAGGCGTTCTCCGCCTCGCCGTAACGTTGCTCGGCGTAGAGGATCTCACCGCGACGGAACTGCACTTCATCGTAGCGGCTGCCGTTTGGATAAATCCGTGCGTAGCGCGTCAGAGTTTCAAGGGCGCGTTCGCGCTCTCCTGCCGCCTCCAGGGCGCGTCCCAGCTGATACATCGCTTCGGGATTCCGGGGGTTATCCGGATAGCGGCGCAGCAGGTCGCTGTAGAGGGTGATGATCGCCTGGCGCTCGCTGTTCAGCGCCTGATTACTGATTTCCACCTCCGCTGCCGAAGTACTATCGTCCAGCGTCTCCTGACGCAGATCGGCAAGTCGTCGCATCGCCTCGGCACGCAACGGTGAGGTCTGTGGTGCGTCGGCGAGAAACGACCGGTAGGCATCGATGGCGCGATCACGGCTGGCAGGCAACTCCGCGGCAGGCTCCACCTCCGGCTCTTTCTGCTGTGCCAGATCGGCCAGGGTGGGGATCTTGGAAGTGGTACCGCAAGCGGCAATCGCCAATGACATGCTGAGGGCGGCCAGCGTCTTGCGCCGGATCACTGTGCTCCCCCTCTGTCCTGCGCACGGTCGTAGAGTTGTGCCAGCGCGTAGCGTGCCTGCAGCAGATAGCTGTCGATCTGCGCCTGCTGCGCTGTCAACTCCCGCTGGGCCAGCTGCTTCACCCGTTCGCGCTGGCGCACCAGCGTTTGAGCGAGGCGCGGTCGGTATTGGACAATGCGCGTTTGCGCACGATGGATCCGTTCCTCCAGGTCACCAATTCGCAGGCGGGCGAAAGCGCGGGCACCCCGCAGAGTCCCGATTCGCTTCCCCATCTGTGCCAACGGTGCATCCAACTCATCCACGGCCCTGGTCGCCTGCCAGCGGCGCTGTGGAAATGCGGCATGAACCTGCCAGTAGTGCAGACCCTGTAAGCGTCGAACACGATCAGCAAAAGCCGCTTTCTCACTGGAGGGCGATAGCTTTTCGACCCGTGCGGCAAGTGCCTCGATTTCACGCTGTATGCCTTTCTCGGCAGCGGTCGCCAGTCTCCAGACTGCGCGCGTTTCGATCACGTCGAGCAACGCGGTTTGCAGCGCTTTGCGACGCTCGTGCAGTTCGTTCGGATCCAGACCAGCGAGTCGTTTTTCGATCTGCGGCACCACAAGATCAAAACGCGCCTTGCGCTCTGTCAACATGGTTTGGTAAGCATTCAGGCTCTGTTGCCAGCGCGAAAGGCTCTGTTCCAGTTGCAGGAGGTCGCGATAGTTTTTCCAGGCTTCCTGAAAGGTATTGCTGGCGATGAGTCGCGGCAGCCAATGGTGTTCGAAACCGGCGCCACCGCCGCTCAACGAAGAGCGCGTCAACAGGCCGACCTGAAGCAGCCATTCGGGATCATCCGTTTCGGCGATTGCCTCGGTCAGCGCGTTGCGTTCCTCTTGATAGATCTCGACTGCCTGCTCGTAGACACGCGCAGCGCGCGCATTTTCATCGAGTTGCAGATGGACGAAGGGCACAGCTATCAACGCCTCGAGAACCGGAGCATCACGCGGCGTGCGCCGCATCAGCTCCCGCCACGGAGTCAACGCCTGCGCATAGGACCCCGCCTCGACCGCGGCCCAACCCGAACCCAAAAGCGCCAGATTGGAGACGGTGCCGGTCAAGCGTACGCGTCCAAAGAATCGTTGCGCTTCCTGCGGTGCGCCGGACTGCAACAGCGCAAACGCGGCCGCCAGATTGGCGTGGTCACGTATCGTGGCCGCCTCCTCGTACTCAACCTGTCGTTGGCCCAACCCGTCGAGTAACGCAACGGCTTCCTGCGATTTTCCAGTGCGGATCAACGCGATCGCCAGATTGTATTCGAGGTATGGATCACGAACGCCCGCTTGCAGCCCGTAGCCCTGTTGCAAGACTGCGACGCCGCGTCCGGGTTGTTGTTGCGCCAACGCCACCAATCCGCTGAGCAGGGCGGTCTTCGCCGCCTGTTGCGGATCAGACACGGAAATACGCCCCAGCGCTTGGTTCGCGCGTTGCCAGTCACCGCGGCGATAGGCCAGCCGGGCCAGGGCGTGCCAGGCGCGATCCCTGGCCGCTGGGGTGGCGGCGGCGTCGAGCACCCGATCAAAGGTGCGCGCAGCGACGTCGTGCATGCCGTAGGCGAGTTGCAGCCCTCCCAGCAGCAGATCAGCATCCTGGTCGTGCGTGCCGAGTCGCCGGCGCTGCTGCGCGGCCATCAGCCGCACACCGGCATTCAGATAGTCCTGTTGAAAGAAGTAGAACAGCGCCTCACCGTACTCGAGACTGCGCACCGGCGCCGGGGCAGCAGCCATGGCCTGTGAAGCCATTCCCAGCAGCAACCCGTAGAGCAGCGCGGTTGGGCGCACACGCCTCATTCCCACTCCTTGATCCGAAAATCGGGTTGCTGCTTGTTCTCCAGATCGACGATCTGGAGTTCGAGGTACTTGGGGCCGAGGCTCTTTGCAAAACGCACCGTGGCGCCCCGCCGGTAGTCCCTGTCGCGCGGTCCTTTGCCGACAAAGAAGGCGGTCAGTTCATGCTCACCGCTCTTCAGATTGCCGAGGTGGATACGATGCACTCCACCACGTTGCAGCGCTTCTATTTCACGCGGCGTGTAAAGATAATTCGCCACCACCTTGTCATCAATCTTGACCTGCACCGAATCGAGACTGAAGAAACTACCGACGTCCACAGAAACGAAAACCATCACTTGCGTATCGCTGGGGGCCAACAGCTCCTCTTCAAGAATGAACAGATCGCGATTGAGCTCCAGCAACTCCTCCTTGAGCGCCTGCACCGCCTGATCGAGATCGGCATCGGCTGAAGCGGTTTCCGCCGCCCGCGCCGGACTCTGCGCCAGTATGGCGCTCAGCAGCAGCGCGATAATGTAAAAATGGATTCTGTGCATGCGTTGAGCCCCGATCTGGTTCACTGCGATGAAGCCTGGGATGGTTGCAGCCCTGCCGAATAGCGCAGCTTGCCCGCGCGATCCATCACCAGCGCTTCGTACCCCGGCAAACGATTGACCAGCGCCAGTCCGCGCTCGGCACCCATGACGAAAACACTGGTTGATAGGGCATCCGTCGATGTGGCATCGGGACCGACAACCGTCACGCTGATCACCTCGCGCGCCGAGTCACCGGTCGCTGGATTGAGAATGTGGTGATAGCGCGTTCCCTGTTCTTCAAAAAAACGTTCGTAGTCTCCGGAAGTTGAGATCGCTTCATCCTCCAACGGAATGCGCGTGATCAGATTCCGGTCCTGCCGCGGGTGCCGTACGCCCACCACCCAGGGACGCCCTTCGCGATTGCCAACCACCCGCGTATCCCCACCTGCCGATATCAGCGCGTGTTCGATACCCCGGGCACGCAACAATGCGGCGCACCGTTCCACTGCGTAACCCTTGGCTATACCGCCCAGATCCACACGCATCCCGGACTTGTTCAACGTAATGCGGGAGTGCTGTTCGTCTATCGTTACCTGGCGATAATCGATCGCCGCGACGGCCGCCTCGAGATCACTGCCCGCAGGTCGCCTGCCTTCGCGATAGTTGTAGAGATGGCCGGCACTGGCAAAGGTGATGTCGAACGCACCCTCGGTGAGTATGGAAATACGTTCGGCCTTCCGGATCAGGCCCACCAGCTCGGCACTCACCGGCACCGATTCCACTCCCGCGCTGCGGTTGATACGCGACACCTCGCTGTCGGGTTTGTAGGGACTCATCTGCCGATCGATACGCCGCATTTCCGTAAGCACCGCCGCGATGGCGTGTTGCGCGACTTCGGCATCGTCGTGCCACACCTCGACATGGATCGCCGTGCCCATTATCGTGGCGTCGGCGCGATGCCACTGGGCCTGCGCCACCGCGGGCAACAGCAGCATGGCCACCAGCCATCCGCGCCGGTCAATACCAGATGGAAATGAAAATCTGCAGGACATCGGCGTCAAATTCGTAGAGAGGTTCGTTACCGACGGCGTACCCGGTCTGCGTGAGGTCGCGGAAGTCGTCGTAGCTGAACTGGATGCGGTCAAAGGACAGATTTAGACTGGCGCGATCGATGAAACCCCAACCGCTTTTTGCGAATTCGTAACCGATCGTCAACCCGAACGTCCGGCTGCTGAAGGTGCTTAACTCCTTATCGCGGGCAAGAAAATTCTGCGCCCCTTGAAACGGGTAGAGATCGCTGTAGAAATCGGCCGCGTTCTGATTGTAGTGACGCAGTCGCGCCTCAATGATCCAGCGCTCGCCCAGGGGATGAACATAACCGATCTCATAAGTATCGGCGTCGATTCCCCAGGTATCGCGATACTGGCGGTACTCACCGAACAGTGCTGCGCGGTAAGGCAAAAAATACCGTGCCCGCAGTGCCAGGGCATCGCTGGTCCGGGTACGTGGATAGACTTCAGCTTCGTAGCTGTATCCCGTGGCGCTACCACCGTCGACATAACGCACCGAACGATAGGGATTGTTCAGGTAACCTTCGTCAGTGATGGTCTCCAGAGCGGCGCTTACGATCAGGCTTTTGCTCAGCACCTGTGTCACGCTCAGACGGTACTGCTGCCGATCGATATTCGCCGAAAAACTGGAGTCGGTGACATTGCCGACGACATCGTCTCCCGCGGTGTAACCCATGGTTACCGTGGTGAGATCGCCGAACATGTCCTGACTGATGCCGAATGACAGGGATTTGGCCGAGTAGTCGCTCTCGTCGCTGGTGGTGGTAGCAAGACTAAGTATGGTTCTGCCGCGCAGATAGTCCACGCCGAAGCTGGTCTCCGTGCGGTCGTCCTGGTACGGGCTCGCGGTTGTGATCACATCGATCGAGGCGCTGCTGACCGAGTCGACGTAGTGATTGCCGAAGACCGACCAGCTCTGTCCAACATTCTTGCGCACCAGAAACGACGGTCCCGTAACCTCGACCCCGCCGCCATCGTAGGAGTGGTAAAGCAGATCCGCGCGCTCCTCCGGCAGAACCGCGGCCTGCGCACCGCACCCCACCGCAAGCAGCACCATGGCCACGCCTGGCCATCGCGCATCCCTGCTGTGCGCCTGCCTGCCCGTCAGTTGCACCCGCACCCCCCACCCTGCGCGCTGCCGGCGCCACGTGCCCCTTCGCGCACTTCACGTACATGGTTCATATAAGCAGAGGAGACGGGATCACGGCTGAAACTCATGATCGGATCAGCAAGGTTGGCGCGTTCGTAAGGTTTCACCCATGGCTCGACGCTGCAGGCACTCAGCAGCACCGCCCCCAGAACGACGCATCCCAATCTGGTGATTGACGGGTTCATTTCTTCATCAGCGCTCTGATCACTTTGCTGTATTCGGCCTCGTCACCGGGTACATAACCAGTGTGTCGGAAACGAAGCTTGCCATCCCTGTCCAGCACCACCGTGCTCGGCATCCCCGCAACCTTGTACATCCGGCTGACGTTGTTCTCCGTGTCGTAGAGGATCGGAAAGCTCACCGGTGTGTCCTTCAGGAAAGCCTTCGCGGCGCGCGTATCCTCTTCCACATTGACTCCCAGCAGGGTAAAACCCAACTTCCGGTAGCGCTTGTGGAGGCTTTCCAGCAGCGGCATCTCCTGACGACAGGGACCGCACCAGGACGCCCAGAAATTGATCATGACCACCTGTCCACGCAATTCACTCAAACGCAGGTTGCTACCCGTATGACTCTTCAGCACAAAATCCGGCGCAGATTCATCGATTGCCGCCGCTTTGACTGCCGCCAGCGGCGCACCGATCGCGATAATCAACGCCAACAGCAGAAACTTCATTTTGTCCATGTGCACACCTCCTAAAAGAAGAACATGATCGCTGACTGTACTTCGAAGTTGTGTGACGTCTTGTCCACACCGAACAGGTCGTGCTGGAATATGTGATCGCGCATCATCACATGGATCGCGAGCCAGTCGGTGGCGATGAAGCGATAACCCAAACCGACGCTGGCGGTGAATCGGTCACCACCACCGAATTCGGTACTGCCGATACCGCCCAACAGATAGAGCGCGGAATTAAACGCCCTCCTGGCGCCGAAAAACGATTCGCCGGCAAAGAGGTTGTAACCCAGCGAGACGTTGTAGTACGTATAGTCGCGCTGGGCGTCGGTAAGCAGTTGAGCGGCGCCGCTCAGCAACTCATAACTGGTCTTGTCCGCCTTGCTGACACCCAGCGATGCATCAACGAAAAAATCCTCGGTGATGTGATAGGAAAGTCGAGCCCCGGCGACGCTATTGACACCAAAGTCCTCGATACTCAGAAACCCGAGGAACGGACCGATTTCGAAGTTTTCGGTGTCCAGCGCGGATATGTCGACAGTGCGTCGCTCCACTTGCGGTTGGAACAACGGCTCCTCCTCCCCGGGGAGCTGTGTCGGCGACTGGGCGAGCACGACCCCTGGTGGAGCGATTGGCCCGAACAGCGCCGCACTCAAAAGAAAAAGGCGAAGCCGATTTTCCATTCTTTGGGTTCCTCATTCTCGTTGCGATTCGTGAACACAACGTAACTCTTGTATTCGATGCGCATCAGAAAACGCCGTGACAGATGGGTTTTGATGCCGATACCGACATTCGAGTAATCCTCATCACGATCTTGCGGCTGCACCAATGTCGCCGCCGGTTTGATCTTCAGGGAGCCTGTTCCGAGTGTGAAAAAAGGTGATACACGCCACTCGGGAAACGGTTGATGAAGGATGCTGATCCCCGTCATATCCAGACTGGAGAAGCGCCCCAGCACCTTCGAGTAGTTCAACTCGAGCGACAGGTTCTCGCTCAATGCGTAACCTGCGGTCAGCGCGATGACATTGGCACCATCGAATTCACCACCGGAGAAACTCATCTCCCAGCGTCGCGCCTCAAAATCCTCCCAGCTCGGGTCCCTGATCGCCACCACGCTGCCATCGGGGTTGAGGGTGCGTGCCAGTTGATCGCGATAAACCCATCCCTCTTTGCCACGCGCCGTGCGCACCTGAAACCAGTCGGTTCTGCGTTTGAGCAACGTGATCTGCTCGCCACGCTCCACGACGTAAAAAACGGGATACCCCCGACCGGGTCCCGTGTGGAGTTCGATGTAGGGATCCGCGATCTCTACCGCGATTTCGCCTAACGCACCAACAACCTGTCCTGAGACCAAACACCCACATAGGATCAGTACTAACCTGAATTGCATAGGCTCCCATCTGCCGCGCGCGCGCCCCCATCGGTTTCCGGCGGCGCACAGACTAGAAACAGCTCGTTCCACATGGGCGCCATCCTTTCAGTTGAGTGGCGCGACAAAGGGATTGTTGTAGTACTGCGCACCAAGATCGACCCATTCGGCAAGCAGCTTGAGCTCTGCGGCGGTCAGATCGCCCTCATGGCTGCCGCCGGCATCGAAAAGGCTGAAGAAGGTGGCACTTGCCGCCGCACCCGCCACAGACAGCGAAGGGTTGACCACCACGGGGCCCGCCTCTTCCTGCAGCGTCACACCGATCAACTCCAACGCGTTATCCGGCGATAACAGCTCGCGGTAAGCCTTGAAATGATCGTTATTGAGATCGGAAGCCCCATCGCTCAGATCCAGCTGCGCCTCCGGAACGCGGGCCCCACCCATGTTATCGACAATATTATGACAGCTGGTGCAGGTTCTATCCGCCGCCCCCACGGTACGCGGCAGACTCCACAACGGATGGATGTGCTGTTCGTAGTTGATGACGGTACGGCAGGTACTGCTCCACGTATCGATGCAGGTGGTGGGTGCAGGAGTCGTGAGATCGGAGTAGTGGTAATCGAAGCTGATATCTTTGGCGCGTACCCCCGGATCGGTCCACACATCGTCATAGACAATATTCATGCTGGGATTGAGGGCGGCACAGTCGGTCAGACAACTGATCCGGGTGCGTGTCTCCGCCATGCTTTCACCAAAATCCGCCCACAATGCCGCTTCGGTGTTGGGAAACGGCACGCCGGTGTTGGGGGCCCCGGGATTGACCGAAGGAGGCGCAGCGCTGAGCCGTCCGTGCGGCATCGTGCTGTTGGCGGCGTGGCACCCCGCACATTCGCGCACCTCACCGGGTTTGACCTGTATCCAGCTCTGATGGCGTGCGCCGATGCGTCTGCCGTTGACGTCGAGCACGCTGATCGCGAGTGCGACATTGGCGGGCACCTTGATCTTGACCGATCCATCGGGTTCCACGGGTGCGTATGCGACGATCTCACGCATCAACTGCTGCGTGCTGACGCCAAACGCGCTGGGATCGAAATCACGCACATCATCATCCGGTATCGAAACCGCCTTGACGATACGCACGAAGCGCGCCGGGCGCTGCGCGGCAGACGTCTGCGCGGGATCGCGCAGGGTCACGATATCGGGGTTGGCGGTATCGGTTCCGTCGACATCGTAGACACTGCGGATATGGAGAATGCCTACTCCCTCCGTGATCAGGTCTGAATCCAGATCGACGCCGGCCACCTTGTCGTAGATCACGCCCGGCAACACTGGGCGCGCCTGCAAGGGAACCACCTCCGAGTAAACCACGCTCTCTGCCGGTTGCAGCACGGGGGTTTGCGTGCCGGCATTCATATCGTAGATCCAGATTCCATAGAGCGGCGCCGCGGCCTGTGCGTTGGGATCGGCCAGGCGCTGCGGGGTGCAAGGCACGATGAGTGCGTTCTCCACCAAACGGCAGGGACTCCAGCTCACCAGGAGTCGTGTGGTACCGTCCCACAGCGGATACGCCGATAGATAACGCCCCCCCGGCGAGGGTGCGGTATCGGTGCGCACTTCAGCCGGCGCCACCGATGTCTGCCCATCCCCGAGCAGGCCGATATTGACCCAGGTGGGTTGTTGATTGTCGCTGTAGGTGGCGTAGTCGATTGCCACCAGATCGCCGCCGCCGTCGGTCCCGGTGAAGGGGCGCAGCACGGCCAGCAGACGTCCGTCGGGCATCTCGCGGGGCTGGAGAAACTGCACTGTACTCCCGGCGGTACCCGTGGTGTGACTGTTCACGCCGTAGAGCGTTTCCATTTCCGTGCCATCGGGATTGGTGCGGTAGAGATGAATGCGGTTGCGCGCACCCATATGATCCCAGCGGCTGAACACCACGCGTCCGTCACTGACGACGGTGGGCGCGAGATCATGGCTCTGGTTGAAAGAGATCTGATGTATGTCGCTGCCGTCGCTATTCATGACATGAAGCACCAGCGCGGGCTCTGCGCGATCTTCGTCCAACGTGGGAAATTGTGGTTTGCCCTCATCGAGCAGGATGGCTCGCGACTGACGCTGGCGGGTGGAGACAAAGAGGATGCGCCCGTCAGGCAGATAATGGGGTGCCAGGTCATGCCCCTCTTCCGCCGTGATGCTGGAAGCGATGATACGGCGCAACGCATCGGTATCCGCGTCATACTCCCAGATGTTCCATGATGGTTGATCGTCGTCGTTGCCGTTCTCGTCGAACGGTCCGCGCAGGGCGAACAGCAGCTTGGTGCCATCGTAAGAGACATCGAGGTCGCGCACATCATGGCGTTCGCCAGGCAGAAAAAGCCGATCCGTGATACTGCGCTCGGGCGACGCGGCCGAGGCCCTATCGCGCAGCAACAACGTAGCCCCGGGCTCGAAGGTGATGACGCGGCGCGCGTCGGGCTGGATGGGATTGCCCTGGTTGTTCAGGCCCAGCGGGCGTTTGATATAGGCAACGGCGGTATCGACGACGACGGGATCCTGAGCCTGTCCGCCGCCAAATCCCACGTCACCATTGCATCCTGTCAGCCACAACAGGGGTAAGATCCAGAACCGGCGGTAGCGGCTGCAGAATCCTTGCGACGGGGAGTTGGTTCCGTGACTCATTTGTCCCTGCGTTGTTCTCCGGCCAAGTCGTCCTTTGCCTCGCTCTGCTCCGTGCCATGTCGTTTACGGTTTCTCCGCACAGGGCAAATCGCGAAACACTCTCCGTGCTCATCCGGCTTAAAGGGGGTGCCAGCAGCAATCTTTGGCGCGTTAGGCTTCTTGGTTGAAAGGTTATTGCGAACTATTCCCATTGATCTGCGAATGGGGTCACAGAATCCACGCAGATATTGCGTATTGTCAATAACAACCCCCGGGTAACGTGCCGTCAGACACTGTCCTGCACTGCAGACCTGGAATCAGAACAACCGACAAACAGGCGCGCCACTGCACCCATTACCACTGGTCAGATGGTGTTCGAAAGCGCAGCGAAGGAGTGCCGATGCCGATCCGCATCACACACCGCAACAAACCTACCCCATTGACTGTCCTGGTTTTTTTTCTGGGGTCACTGCTGTCGATTCTAGCCGCCAGCGAAGGCCATGCCGGACCTCGCGAGCAAGCAAAACGCATCCACGACCGCATCGCCGGAGTACCCCCCAGCCCCGCAGTGCTGAATGCCATGGAGGCGGACCTCGTCGCCAACGACGAGATCACGGCCGCCTACCGCGCGATGGACAACGACGCCTTCTACAACGTCACCCTGAAAAACTTTGCAACCCCCTGGACCAACCGTGATCAGACCGTCTTTGCGCCGCTGAACGACTACTCGGCGACAGTGGTCGGCATGGTGCGTGACGATGTGGATTTTCGGCAGGTGCTGTACGGAGACATTCTCTACGTCGGTTCGGGCAGCGGAATACCCGCCTACTCCAACAGCAGCAATGCGCACTACGAGGCGCTTGAGCAGCAGGGGGCTAACCTTCGCACCGTGTTGGATGGCACGCTTCCCCAATCCGCGGTCACCGGCCTTCCCGCTTCAGCCACCGCCGGTATCATGACGACCCGCGCCGCTGCCAAAGCGTTTTTCTACGCCGGCACCAACCGTGCCATGTATCGCTTCACCATGCTGAATCACCTGTGCCGGGATCTCGAACAGATCAAGGACAACACCCGTGCTGCGGATCGCGTCCGCCAGGACGTCACCCGCAGCCCCGGCGGCGACAGTCGCATCTTTCTCAACAATTGCGTCGGCTGCCATACCGGAATGGAGCCGCTGACACAGGCTTACGCCTACTACCAGTATCAGTACGACAGCGCTACCGACCCGGAGGGCAACAACGGGCGCTTGATCTACACCCCCGGCACCGTCCAACCCAAGTATCTGCAGAACGCCGAGACCTTCCCGTTCGGTTACGTGACTCCCAATGACCGCTGGGACAACTACTGGCGTCAGGGGATCAATTCGCTCCTCGGGTGGGACACCGCGTTGCCGGGGAGCGGTACCGGTGCCAAATCCATGGGCCAGGAGCTCGCTCACAGCAGCGCGTTTGCCCGTTGTCAGGTGGAGAAGGTCTTCAAAGCCGTCTGTCTGCGCGCACCCGGCAACAGCGCCGATCGAAGTCAAATCGATTCGATGGTCAGTTCGTTTGCAGCCAGCGGCTACCAGATGAAGCGCGTATTCGCCGAGTCGGCAATCTATTGCCAGGGTGATTGATGGCCGAGCCAGGGAAAGACCACAGCTAATGACTCCGTTTAATCCAACTTCCCGCTACCGGAACTGCGTATGGCTTCCCGCACGCGGTGCGCTGCTGACGCTGGTCCTGATCGGCCTGCTAACGGGTTGTGGCGGAGGCAGCGGCGGCGCCCCCACGGTGACCAACCCCGGTTCCGCTCCCGCGGGCGGCACCAGTTACAGTGGCCCGCCGCCCGGAACCGCGGACATTCAGGCCTTTCGCGTCAATCTCTGGGAACCCCTGCGAGCCGACAACCGGTGCGGGAATTGTCATAACGGCGGCGGGCAGGTGCCGCAGTTCGTGCGCGAAGACGACGTCAATCTCGCCTACAACGCCGCCAACACCGTGGTCAATCTCACCTCCCCCGCCCTGTCGCAAATGGTGACCAAGGTAGCCGGCGGACACAATTGCTGGGAGGCGGTTGATGCGGTTTGCGCCGATATCATTACCAATTACATCAGCGCATGGGCCGCGGTAACGGTGGGCGGCAGCGGCACTCAGGTGCAGCTGACGGCACCGGCGATCCGGGATCCCGGCTCCAGTCTCAACCTGCCGGCCGACCCGACGCTGTTCCAGACCTACGTCCATCCGTTGCTGACCAGCCATTGCGCCAACTGCCACACCGAAACCGCGGGCACGCCCCGTTCACCTTTCTTTGCCAACAGCGACGTGGCTTCCGCTTACGAGGCAGCACGTTCCAAGATCAACCTCAACAACCCCGGCAATTCGCGTCTGGTGGTTCGATTGCGCGATGAATTCCACAACTGCTGGGGCGTCTGCACGGACAACGCTGCAACGATGCAGGCCGCGATCGCCAGTATGGCGGCAGGTGTCACGCCCACTCAGCCGGATCCCGCACTGGTGCTCAGCAAAGCGCTCACCCTGGCGGGTGACGGCATCGTGGCCAGCAGCGGCGGTCGCCACGAGGCCAACCAGATCGCCTTCTGGCAGTTCAAAACCGGGCAAGGCTCCACCGCCTACGACACCAGCGGTGTCGACCCGGCCATCAATCTTTCGTTCAGCGGCACCGTCAACTGGGTGGGCGGCTGGGGCATTCAGATCGTCAACGGCAAGGCGCAGGGCACCACCACGGCGAGCCGCAAATTGCATGACATGATCACCGCCACCGGTGAGTACACCATCGAGGCATGGATCGCTCCCGGCAACGTCACCCAGGAGGACTCGCACATCATCGGCTACTCGGGTTCGAACGCTGCGCGCAACTTCACGCTGGGACAGCGTCTCTACAACTACGAGGCGCTGGGGCGCAGCAGCACGACCGATGCCAACGGTGAGGCAGCCCTCGCGACGGCCGATGCCGACGAGGATCTGCAGGCAACTCTCCAGCATGTGGTCGTGACTTACGATCCGGTCAACGGACGCCAGATCTACGTCAACGGCGTTTTCACCGACGATGTCGACGCGGCAGGCGGCGGCAATCTTGCCGATTGGGACAACAGCTTTGCCTTCGTTCTGGGCAACGAGGTCTCCAACGACCGGCTCTGGCAGGGAACTCTGCGCATGGTCAGCATTCACAATCGTGCGCTGACACAGCAGCAGATCACGCAGAACTTCGATGTCGGTGTCGGCGAAAAATTCTTTCTGCTGTTCAGCGTCAGTCACCTCGTCAATGTGCCGGACAGTTTCATAGTCTTCGAGGTCAGCCAGTACGACAGCTACAGCTACCTGTTCAACCAGCCGTTCTTTATCAGCCTCGATCCCACCGCGGTACCCAGCGGCATTGCCTTGGGCGGAATGCGCATCGGTATCAACGGACGTGAAGCGACAGTGGGCCAGGCCTACTCCAATGTTGACATCACCCTCGATGGAAGTGGCTATACGCCCGGTCAGGGACAGCCGATCTCCTCCTTGGGCACGATTCTCGCCCTGGAGAACGGGCCTCAGTCCGACGAGTTTTTCCTGACTTTCGAGCAGCTGGGCGCCAACACTCACGTTTTTGTCGAAGCGTCGCCTCCTGTGCCAGGCACACCGACCGACCCGCCCGCAGTCTCCGACATCGGCGTGCGGATGTTCAACGAAATCGACGCAGCGATGTCGCAAATGACACAGGTCAACCGATTTGCCGGCGCCAACTCGAGCATCAGCACCACTTACTCGACCTATGAACAGCAGCTGCCCGCGGTCGACGACGTCAACGCATTTCTCGCCTCACAACAGATGGCCATAGCACAGCTCTCCATGGAGTACTGCAGCGCCCTGGTTGAGGATCGCGGAGACAGCGCACGCAGCACCTATTTCGCGGGTTTCGACTTCAGCGCCGCGGCCGATACCGCCTTCGATGCCACGGGTCGCGCTCAGATCATCGATCCGCTGCTGACCAACATGCTGAATGCCGATCTGGGTGTACCGGTTTATCTGGCGACACAACCCGGAGAGGCGGCGGTGCGCACCGAACTCGAGGCGCTCATCACCCGACTGACACAATGCGCTACCGGGGGTAGCCCCACCTGCGCGACCACCCCCAGGACGCTGGAGGTGGTCAAGGCCACATGCGCCGCGGTACTGGGCAGCGCCGCCATGCTGCTTCAATAGAGACCGCGGAGACCGAGGACACAACCATGGCAAAACGACACCGGCCGCTAACCCCCAACGAGCCCTTGCGTCACCCCGATCATGCCCGGCCGGTGACACGCCGGGATTTCATCCGTCAGGGCTTTCTGGCGGGCGGCGGTGTCGTGATGGGGGGCGCACTCTGGGGTCTGTTTCCCCGGATGGCCCAGGCGCTGCTCTCGACCGATATTCAGAACATGGCCACCAGCGCGGGTTGCCCGTTGGGTGCTTTCGCCGGCGCCAAGGTCCCGTTTATCTGCTTTGATCTGGCAGGCGGTGCCAATATTGCCGGCTCCAATGTGTTGGTCGGAAATCAGGGCGGGCAGCTGGATCTGCTGACCACCGCGGGCTACAGCAAGCTCGGCTTGCCCGGCGATATGCTGCCGGGCCAGGTCGAGACCAATCCCTCCGCCACCAGCAACGGTGACTTCACCGACACGACCCTGGGGCTCACCTTCCATTCCACGAGCGCCATGCTGAGGGGAATACTGGAGAAGATCTCCCCGGCCACTGCCGCCAATATCAACGGCGCGGTGATCCCGGCGCGCTCGGACAACGACACCGGCAACAATCCCCACAATCCCATGTATGGCATAGCACGCGCCGGTGCGACCGGTGAGATCGTCACGCTGGTCGGATCACGCAACTCGGAATCGGGCGGCAACTCGGTGGCGCCGATGGCCATGATCGATCCGGAGATTCGCCCGACCAAAGTCGACAGACCTTCCGATGTCACCGGCATGGTGGATACGGGAAACCTGACCGGCATTCTTACCGATCCCACCGATGTGGTTGCCGTTATGGAGTCCATGACGCGCCTCAGCGACGGCAAACTGGCCCTGAGCGCTGTCGATCCGCGACTCTCTGCCGCCGAGAATGCCGCGATCAAGGATCGCGTGCGTTGCGGATATATCAACTCCGCTGACATTGCGGATCGCTTTGCCGGGGTCAGTGTTGACCCCACCACCGACACCGATATCCGCGGCGGGGCAGGCATATTCTCGGCAGTGGAGTTCGACGGTGACGGCGAGTTTCGTAAAACCGCATCGGTGATGAAGATGGTGCTGGATGGGGCAAGCGGCGGTTATGCCGGCGCAGGCACCATCACCATGGGTGGTTATGATTACCACACCGGAGACCGAGCCACCGGCGAACTGCGCGATCTGCGCGCCGGTCGCTGCATGGGCGCCTGCCTGGAGTACGCAGCGCGAAAGGGCAGGCCGCTGATGCTGTATGTGCTCAGCGACGGCTCGGTCGCCAGCAACGGTCAGCTCGACAACTCAGCAAACGGTGGCGGCAAGGGGGTCTGGACCGGCGACAACTCATCCACCGCCGCATCTTTCTTTCTGGTCTATAGCCCTCTGGGACGACCGCAACTGCTCGGGGCGGACGCCGCGGCGCAAGCGCGCCACCAGCAGATCGGTTACATGCGTAGCGATGCCTCGGTGGAAACCGCCTCAAGCCCGGCGGCCAACAATGTAAACCTCCTCGTCGAGACCGTGATCCTCAACTACATGGCACTTCACGGCGAGCAAGGCAGCTTTCAATCGCTCTTCGGCACCACACTTGCCAACTCAACCCCCCTGGACAGCCTGATCGCCTTCCAACAGATCGTGTAGGCGAAGCCTCTCAGCGCCGTTCACCCGCAACGCCTGGAGACTCCGGTTGACCACGCAGGGTGTGTCTGCCTGAGGGCCATAAATTATTTTGCTACCGCAGCAAAATCTATTGATTGCGTGCCCATACAGCAGCATTCAAGGTGGACAGCCTGACAAACAGATAGTTGATCAGACCATATTTAACCTCTTTAACAGTATTTATCTCATTGTTTTTCTTGTTATTAAGTGATTCCCAATTATTTCTGAAGCTCATCTGGTCTGATTAAACGATTCACCATTGGGCATTCACGCTTCTTTGTTGCACTGCATCAGTTTTTGTGTATAATGCCCGCCAA
This sequence comes from Pseudomonadota bacterium, assembly GCA_008501635.1. Lineage (NCBI taxonomy): Bacteria > Pseudomonadati > Pseudomonadota > Pseudomonadota bacterium. The sequence continues at coordinate 18,603 of QQUJ01000005.1, read as the reverse complement.
CGTAATACAGTTTTTACCCCTCCTCCTCCTTTGGTGGTAGTACCGGCGCCCGCCCCTCCTTATACGGGTGCCGGTCTTTTTTTTTCCAGTATCCCCTTCGTCAATCAAGGCATTCCAGCGGCTCGCACCCTCCGAAAATCGTATTTCAGGCCACGATGCCGGGTGCGAAACCAGAGCGTTCAATGAGGGACGTCCTTCCGATAGCCCGCGAATTCGCATCGCGCCAATGCACCCGGATTCCAATTTTCGACGGGGCATCCGCTCAGCATTCACTCCTGTCAGTGCGCCAACCGGCGATATTGGCCAGCCGATCAATCGTAAACAGTGTGGATACGGAGGGTGTCCGGCACTCATCGAAAGCACCCGAATGGGACAGCGCGAGAGGCGTTCCGGGAGGCAAAAAAAAAACCGGCTTCCGAATGGGGGGGAGGGGAAGGAGAAGTTCGGAAGCCGGTTATACACAGCATGTGTCAACCGGGTATTAACATAGCAAAGCACTCAGGATAACGCAAGCGCTTTTTGACAATTGTCATTTCCGGCCGGGTTGACGCCGATGATGCCCGTCCTGTTCCCTTTCACGCCGGATAAGGTCTCTGGTTTCGAGCTCTGGTTTCGAGCTCTGGTTTCGAGCTCTGGTTTCGAGCTCTGGTTTCGAGCTCTGGTTTCGAGCTCTGGTTTCGAGCTCTGGTTTCGAGCTCTGGTTTCGAGCCGAATCCGGTATCGGCACATCAACCTGATCCCGACAGGGTTGATCAGCTATTCAATCAGGACTATATTAGTCCTACATTATAGGACTAGATTAGTCCTCTATATGAACGGCTAGGGATTCAAGATGCTGCGGATGAGCAAGTTGACTGACTATGGAATCGTGGTGATGAGCCATCTCGCCACCGAATCCGGTCGTCCGCATACTGCGGCGGAGTTGGCGCTGGAGACCCAGGTCAACCAGCCCACGGTTAGCAAGATTCTCAAGCTGCTGACCCGTGAGGGTTTGCTCGACTCCTATCGTGGCGCCAAAGGTGGCTACCGTCTGGCACGTGGTGCAGACGCCATCTCAATGGCTGAAATCATCGATGCCCTTGAGGGACCCATCGCAATCACCGAATGCAGCAGCGAACAGGGAGCCTGCGATCAGGAACCTCACTGCTCGGTGAGCAGCCACTGGCAATGGATCAACAGGACGATTCACAAGGCGCTGGACGATGTCTCCCTTGCCGAGATGACCCAGGCGACACAGCCACGGATGAGCATCGACCCCCACGGAACATTGCAGTCGTTTCGCGGGATTCCGGTTCGTACAACGGTGACCGCTGGCTAGCGGGCACTGGTGAAATCCACCTTCATTTAAAGACATAGCGATTTGAACCTATGACTTCCACACAAGACGTCAACACACTCATCAGTCAGGAATACAAACACGGATTCGTGACTGATATCGAGTCCGACACCTTCCCCCCAGGGTTGAATGAAGATGTCGTCCGTGCGATCTCGGCGCGCAAGAACGAGCCTGAGTGGCTGCTGGAGTGGCGCCTCAAGGCCTTCCGGCACTGGTGCACCATGACCGAACCGCACCACTGGGCCCACCTCAAGTATCCCCCCATCGATTATCAGGCGGTCAGCTACTACTCTGCCCCGAAGAAAAAAGGGGACGGGCCGAAGAGCCTGGATGAAGTTGACCCTGATCTGCTGGAAACCTACGCCAAGCTCGGCATCCCCCTCAAGGAGCAGGAAGTGCTGGCCGGTGTAGTGGCCGTTGACGCGGTATTCGATAGTGTATCGGTCGCCACAACCTTCAAAAGCAAGCTGGCTGAGCAGGGAATCATCTTCGGCTCCTTTTCCGAGGCGGTCCAGGAACATCCGGAGCTGGTCCGCGCGTATCTTGGCAGTGTCGTCCCCTATACCGACAACTATTTTGCCGCACTTAACTCCGCGGTGTTCAGCGATGGTTCGTTCTGCTACATCCCCAAGGGCGTACGCTGCCCCATGGAACTGTCGACCTATTTCCGCATCAACGCCGCCTCCACCGGCCAGTTCGAGCGCACGCTGCTGGTCGCGGACGAAGGTAGCCATGTCAGTTACCTGGAGGGGTGCACCGCGCCGATGCGCGACGAGAATCAGCTCCACGCCGCCGTCGTCGAATTGATCGCGCTCAAAGATGCCCAGATCAAGTACTCCACGGTGCAGAACTGGTATCCCGGTAACGAAGCGGGTCAGGGTGGCATCTACAACTTCGTCACCAAACGCGGTGATTGCCGTGGCGATAACTCCAAGATCTCCTGGACGCAGGTGGAGACCGGTTCGGCCATCACCTGGAAATATCCCAGCTGCTTGTTGCGTGGCGACAATTCGGTGGGCGAGTTCTACTCGGTGGCATTGAGCTCGCTCAAGCAGCAAGCCGACACCGGTACCAAGATGATCCATCTCGGTAAGAACACGAGCAGCACGATAATCTCCAAGGGCATCTCCGCCATGCGCGGGCAAAACGCCTATCGCGGCCTGGTCAAGATCGGCAAAAACGCGGAAAACGCGCGCAACTACACCCAGTGCGATTCGCTGCTCATGGGTGACAAATGCGGCGCGCATACCTTCCCTTACATCGAAGTGAAGAATCCAACCGCCCAGGTGGAACACGAAGCCTCGACATCGAAAATCGGTGAGGATCAGCTCTTCTACCTCAAGCAGCGCGGACTGTCTGAAGAAGATGCTGTTTCCATGATCGTCAACGGCTTCTGCAAAGAGGTATTCAAAGAACTGCCGATGGAATTCGCAGTTGAGGCCCAGAAACTTTTGGGTATCAGCCTGGAAGGCGCAGTGGGTTAATTGTAGGGGCGGTTTCGCGAATGCGGTGGCGGGAACCAGGCCGCTGATCGCGAATGAATTCACTCCTACATGAACAATGTGTTTTTTGTAGGGGCGGTTTCAACCGCGATCATGACCTTGATCTGGACCACGATCGCGAATCGATTCGCCCGCAGCGACGAATCGAACACTAATCGACACACGAAAAACCGGGGCAGCGTCGAGAGCCCCACGGAGAGAAACCACTATGCTGGAAATCAAAGATCTACACGTCGCCGTGGGCGGCAAAGAGATACTGAAGGGGCTGAGTCTCTCGGTACAAGCGGGTGAGGTGCACGCCATCATGGGACCGAATGGCTCCGGGAAAAGCACCCTCGCCCACATTCTGGCCGGGCGTGAAGGTTATGAGGTAACCGGTGGCGACATCACCTATCGCGGGCAATCACTACTGGAGGTCCCTGCGGAGATACGCGCCCGTGACGGCATCTTCCTCGCTTTTCAGTATCCGGTGGAAATACCCGGCGTCAGCAACATTCTGCTGATGAAAGCCGCCGTCAATGCGGTACGCAAGCATCGAGGTGAAGAAGAACTCGATGCCATGGACTTCCTTACCTTTGTAAAAAGCCGCATGGCGAACCTCAAGATGAAGGAAGATTTCCTCTACCGTTCGGTCAACGAAGGGTTCTCCGGTGGTGAGAAAAAGCGCAACGAAATTCTACAGATGGCCATGCTGCAGCCCTACCTGGCGGTATTGGACGAAACCGACTCGGGTCTCGATATCGACGCTCTCAAGATCGTTGCTGAAGGCGTCAATCAATTGCGCAGCGCTGATCGCGCTTTTGTCGTAATCACCCATTACCAGCGGTTACTGGATTACATCGTACCCGACCACGTCCATGTGCTGGCCGATGGACGTGTTGCCCGATCGGGTGGTCGCGAGCTGCCGCTGGAACTGGAAGCGAGCGGGTATAGCTGGCTGCACGACGAGCCGGCCCAAGCAGCGCGGTGAGAGGTAACCGATGAAAGAGAAAAGCGCAACTGAACGTTGGCAAAGGGCCTTCGGCGAGGCCGCTGAAGCGCTTCCGGGCGCCGGCGTGGACTGGCTGCGGGAGAGTCGCGCAAACGCTTTAGCGCGATTCACCGCTTCGGGATTTCCCACGCGCCGCGATGAAGAGTGGAAATACACCGGTGTCAGTCCGGTTGAACAGGAAATAGCCGGTCTGGTACTTCGACCCGGCACGGTCACCGAAGAGGATATTCAGGCGTACCTTCTGACAGAATTGACCACCCACGCCCTGGTATTTGTCGACGGGCACTTCTCCCCGACTCTCTCACGCATCGGTGACTTGCCAGCCGGTGTGACATTGACCAACATCAACAACCTCCTGGAACAGAATCCAGAGCGCCTGCACCCGCATCTGGCGCATGACGACGAGACACGCTGGTTCGCTGCGTTGAACCAGGCATTGCTGATCGACGGCGCCTACTTGGAGCTGCCATCCAACACTGCCATGGAGACGCCAATCCACCTGCTTTTCGTTGCCACGGATAACAGCGAGCAACGGGCTGTCCAGCCACGCAATTTAATACTGGTGGGCGCGCAGAGCACGGCTACTGTGGTCGAACACTACGTAGGACTTGGCGGGAAATGCTATCTGACCAATAGCGTAACCGACATCGTTACCGGCGAAGGCGCTGTCCTCCATCACTACAAGGTCCAACAGGAAGGCACCAACGCTTACCACATCGGCACGATGCGCAGCCGGCAGGCTGCAGCGAGCCGGTTTGATTCGCACTCTATCGCACTGGGCGGCCGCATCGTGCGGAACGATGTCTACGCACGCCTCGAACAAAGCGGTGCAAGCTGCACCCTCAATGGGCTGTTTCTGGGATCAGGCCGACAACACATTGACAACTACACCTGGGTGGACCACCTGGTACCTCAATGCACGAGCAGTGCGTTCTACAAGGGAATTCTCGATGACAACGCCCGCGGTGTTTTCAACGGGCGCGTGTACGTCCATCCTGACGCGCAACAGACCGAAGCCATGCAATCCAACGCCAATCTCCTGCTGTCGCGCGATGCCGAAATCGACACCAAGCCGCAGCTCGAGATCTATGCCGATGATGTCAAGTGCAGTCACGGCGCAACGGTAGGCGAACTCGATCCCACCGCGATTTTCTATTTGCAATCCCGTGGCATCGACAAGGATGCGGCGCGCAGCCTGCTTACTTTCGCCTTTGCCGGCGATCTGTTGCGCCACATCGAACTGATGCCCTTGCGCAAGAGACTCGAAGAAATCGTCATTGCCCGCCTGCCAAACAGCGAGACCGTGAAGGATCTATTGTGAACACCGCCAGCGAATTCATTTCGGCTCACGTGGCGTCGACGTTTGATGTCGCACAGATTCGCCGCGACTTTCCCGTCTTGAATCAAGAGGTTCATGGCAAGCCGCTGGTCTACCTCGACAACGCCGCAACGACGCAGAAACCACGCGCGGTAATCGAGGCCGTCGACAGCTTTTACCGGAATGACAACGCCAACATCCACCGCGGTGTTCACCTGTTGAGCGAACGCGCCACCAGGAACTATGAGGATGCCCGCAAGAAAGTGCAGCGGTTTATCAACGCGGCCGACAGCAAGGAGATCATCTTCGTGCGCGGAGCCACCGAGGCAATCAATCTCGTGGCGCAGAGTTACGGCCGTTCCAACCTCAAGACGGGTGATGAGATCCTGATCACCGAAATGGAGCACCACTCCAACATCGTGCCCTGGCAGATGCTCTGCGAGCAGACCGGTGCGATCCTCAAGGTAGTGCCCTTCAATGACTGGGGTGAACTGCAGATGGAGGAGTTTCATCGTCTGCTCAATGCGAAAACGAGGCTGGTGGCGGTAGTGCAGGTTTCCAACTCGCTGGGCACCATCAATCCTGTGAAGCAGATCATCGACGCGGCGCACGCCCAGGGAACACCCGTACTGGTGGATGGCGCCCAGTCTGTGCCGCATATGGCCGTAGACGTTCAGGCACTGGATTGCGACTTCTTTGTTCTCTCCGGGCACAAACTCTTTGCCCCGACGGGAGTCGGCGTGCTTTACGGCAAAGCCGCACTGCTGGATGCCATGCCGCCGTACCAGGGCGGCGGAGACATGATCCGCACCGTCAGCTTCGACAAGACGCAGTTCAATGCCCTCCCCTACAAATTCGAGGCCGGTACACCGCATATCGCCGGCGTCATCGGCCTTGGCGCGGCGATCGACTACCTGGACGCGATCGGAATGGAGGCCATCGCCGCCTATGAGCATGAACTGCTCGACTACGCGACAGCAGCGGCACAGCAGACACCGGGACTGACCCTCGTCGGAACCGCAGAGGAGAAGGCAAGCATCCTGGCATTTCTAGTGGACGGAATCCATGCCCACGACCTTGGAACCATTCTCGATCATGAGGGTGTGGCGATCCGTGCCGGGCACCACTGCACCATGCCCGTGATGCAGCACTTTGGAGTGGCGGCTACGGCGCGCGCCTCGTTCGCCTTCTACAACACGTACGACGATGTCGACCGCCTGGTGGCCGCCATAGCAAAGGCCAAGGAGATGTTCGGCCGATGAGCGATCTGCGTGACCTCTATCAGGAGGTGATTTTCGATCACAACCGCAATCCGCGAAACAGCCGCGCCATGGCCGACGCCAGCCATCGCGCCGATGGACACAATCCGTTGTGCGGAGATCAGATCACGGTTTACCTCAAGGTTGAGGGGGGCGTTATTGAAGATGTGAGCTTCGAGGCACATGGCTGCGCCATCTCCACAGCCTCCGCCTCGCTCATGACGCAAGCGCTGAAGGGTAAACGCATCGACGAGGTCGAAGCCCTGTTCGGCGATTTTCACAAAATGACGACAAGCGAGACAGGCGCCTCCGAGCGCCTGGGAAAGCTGGCGGTTCTGGAAGGTGTGCGCGAGTACCCAGCGCGAGTAAAGTGTGCAACGCTTGCCTGGCACACCCTGCTGGCCGCACTCGAACACAACCATCAGACCGCCACCACCGAGTAACTACGAGGGTAGCAATAGCGATGAGCGACGCAAACACCATATCCACATCCAGCAGCGCGGCCTCCAAACCCAATCCTGAGCAACTGGAAGCCTACATCGTAGACGCACTGAAAAACGTCTTCGACCCGGAGATCCCGGTCAACATCTATGACTTGGGTCTGATCTACGAGATACAGGTGAAGGAAGACGGTTTCGTGCACGTCGTAATGACGCTTACCACACCCGGATGCCCGGTCGCGCAGACTTTCCCGGATACTGTCGCTGCCAACGTCAAGGCGGTCCCGGGGGTATCAGATTGCACCGTAGAGCTTACCTGGGATCCCCCGTGGACGATGGATCGGCTGTCGGAAGTGGCGCGTCTGCAGCTCGGTCTGTTCTAGCCGCGAGCATGGATCACTGGATCGAAGCCGCCGCCGTGGGTGATTTGACCACGAATCCCATTCACCCCTTTGAATATAACGGTACTTCCCTCATCGTCGTGAAAAGCAACGATGAGTACTTTGCCCTGGAAAACCTCTGCACTCACGACTACACCCCCCTCGACGACGGTGCCATTGAAGACGACGAAATCGTCTGCGCGCATCACGGCGCCCGATTCTGCGTGCGCGATGGCACAGTCACTGCCCCGCCGGCGTATGAGGACTTGAGAACGTTTCCGGTGAAGGTGGAGTCAGAACGGATATTTGTCTGTGTCGACACCCTGGATTCCTAGCCCAGGTCGGATCACGTCGCTCAACCATGCTGTGAATGCCTGAACTTTCCGCATAATTATTACCCCTGCCTGGGCCTTTCCTTCCCACCGCGACTCCCCATCGGTTGGGGTGCGCGCGCAAGAAATAACCTCCACGCACTTTTCCCGTTGGTCCCCTCTCATTTTTCAGTTCATCCAGGATCCCTTGCCCAAGATCTTTCCGCAGCGGCACATGTCCAATCCATCGATACGCACGGACCGGAGCGAAAGGATCAGTGCGGTTAGGCACGGCACAACCCGTGAAGCGCAGCGGGCGCTATTGACGCACTGCAAAACACCGCGCATACTTCCAGTATATTGCTGCGTTGCAGCATTTCCTTGACTGAAAGGAGCATCCCCATGGCAAAAGCAAACGATCCCTTTGATTTTTCGACGTATTTTTCCAATTTCGACCCCAACAAACTCATGCAGGATCTCTCTGCCAACATGGGTGATTTCAAGATTCCCGGTTTCAGCTTCGACGTGTTGCTCGATACCCAGCGCAAGAATCTGGAGGCTTTGACCAAAGCCAACCAGCTCGCACTCCAGGGCACGCAAGCTATCGCCGAACGTCAGCGTGAGATCCTCCAGCAGGCAATGCAGGAAGCCACCGCGGTCATCAAGGATTTGTCGGTCGCCGGTAATCCCCAGGAGGCGGCACAGAAACAGGCCGCGGTGATGCAGCAGGCCTTTGAAAAAGCGGTTGAAACCATGCGTGAACTGGCCGAAATGACCACTAAAACCAACCAGGAGGCGTTCGAAGCGCTTAGTCAGCGCTTCAAGGAGAGCATGGCCGAGCTGCATCAGTCAGCGGGTAAACCTAAGAAATAACCGGATTCAGCTGAGCCAACCCGTCAGGGGTTGGCTCAGCAGTGTGCCGGTGTTCACCCTATACTGAGCCCGCCGGAATCGGCACTCTGCGATCATTCAGCAGATCTGCCCCACGAATAGATTCGCGATTTTGCCCGATTCCGGTCTAAAATCCCTATGTAATTCTCCTGTTAGGCTCAAAACGGTATCGATCCAGAATGAGTTGTCGGGAGTCAACACGCAGGAAAGCGTAACGAGGGATTGGGTAAACGACCATGTATCTCGAATTTTACAATCTGGATCAACACCCCTTTCAGATAGCCCCTGATTTTCATTTTCTTTATTTGAGCCGCCAGCACGCCCGGGCCATGGCGTACATGAAGTACACCGTGGTCAACCATGAGGGTTTTGCTGTTATCAGCGGCGAGATCGGCTCCGGCAAGACCACGCTGGTACAGAAGTTTCTTGCCGAGATGGACCGCGGTGTTACCGTGGTTCGCGTCACTCAGTCCCTGCTCAACGCCATCGAGTTCCTGCAGACCATTGCCCGGGGCCTGGGCAGCAAATCTCCAGCGAACGACAAAGTGGCGCTTCACAATGAGATCCGTCGCGAGCTCGAGCTGCAGCGAACGCGCAAGAACAACGTACTGCTACTCATCGATGATGCACAGAATCTGGACGACTCGGTTCTCGAGGAAATCCGCCTGCTCTCCGATTCGGAGACCGAGAACGGCGGCTCTCTCAGTATCATCCTGGTGGGCCAGCCCGAACTGGAACATCGACTCAAGCAACCCGTGCTCCGGCAACTCGATCAACGTGTGCGGCTGCGCTTTAAGCTGGGTCCGCTCAGCGAAGAAGAGACCGATCTCTACATACAATACCGGATGAAACTGGCCGGCTGGGATGGTCCCCCTCTCTTCGAACCCGACGCCTGCTACGCGATATACCGCTACACAAGGGGCGTCCCGCGGCTGATCAACATCCTCTGCGACAGCATACTGCTCAACGCCTTCGTCGAAGGCGAGCATCAACTCAGCGTCAAGCTGGTCGATGCCGCGGCAAAAGAGTTGGATTGGGATATCGCTCCCCCGCTGGGTTCCAGACGTAAAACCAGGACGGAAACCACTCAAGGTTATGCTCAAATCGATTCAGCCGGTTCGACCGCGCCCATTCCAAGCTTGGTGGTAGGTACAAGCGACGGGTTTATAGAGCGGTATAACATCACTGCGCCGCTGGTGCGACTGGGGCGTACCTCCGAAAACGACCTGCAGCTGTCGCATCCCAAGGTGAGCGAACAGCATGCCGCGGTTATCAAAGCGGGCGAGGCTTATTACCTGGTCGATCTCGACTCGGAAGCGGGTACGCAGGTCGGCAATCGGCTTATCGTCCGTCATGAGCTTCATGACGGGACCGTTTTTCGAATCGCCCCCTATGAGTTTCGATTCGAACTCCCTCAAACCGCCGATCTGCAAGAAGTCGAAGAGGGAGGAAAAGCATCAGGGGCACAAGGAAACGGTACTTCGGAAAAACCATCCTCCGACAAACCGCGCCCCACCGTCGTAGCTTCGAACTAGCGGCGCTGGTAGCCTGATTTGGCCAGGGATCGCGCGAGTAGCTGCAGGTCGGATTGCCTGGCGTAACCCGACGAATACCTGAAAAAACTCTATTTCTAAGGATTATGGGACAGCGGCGTCCTGGTTCTGTTAGTTCAGCCGCGTAGAGGCCTCAAAGGAGTAGCTGCTGTAGGCGCCGACATCATCAAATGCGCGCACCGCAAAGTACCAATCGCCGGTAGCGAGTCCACCCACCGTATAGGTGCACCGATTGACGCTGACACCACAGACATTGTCGTAAGCGATTTGCTGACAGGATATGGAGCCTGAACTCAAATAGAGTTGCGCATTCTGCGTATATTGGCCGGATGAATTACCGTACGACACGACGAATCCATTCAAGTCATTGCCCAAACATGACCCGTCGGATCGATTCGTGGGCGCATCCCAGCTTACCTGCACCGAGGCGGTACCAGCCGGCACCTGACCAGCGCCGCTGCCGATCGTCGTACCCGTGCCACCACCACCACCACAAGCGGTTAACAGCGCACTGGAGGCAATCATTACGAGGAAGATCCTTGAGTGACACATTCTGGGGCTCTCACGCTTCAACTGATCGGTGGATGATCCCCGGCTACTGACTTTGCGGCACCTGCGGTGTGGAGCCGACGGGTCTGTACCCGGTTGGTACGGATGCAAGACTACCGGTGCCGTACCCACCGTTATGCGGAGGAGTTCACAAATACCTGCTAATCGGTCTGGCTTTGATCAGATAGGAGAACTGGATCACGTAAGCGGCTAAACCCAAAAAGATTTATGATTATTTTTCCACGCCATTTGTATCGATTTTATTAATGCTTATACTTACTGGCGTGTGTCAGACCCTTCCTTTCAGCTTGTTTTCCTCCAAGTGTTAGGGTTTCTTGTTGAAAGCAGGGAAATTGAAAATCACCAGGTTTAACAGTTGTTGAGGATTCACCGGTTTGCGATGCAGGGGACTCCAGGGAACCTCTGATTGAGTCTGTTTAGATGGGAGCGTTGTTCAGCAGCGGCAAGTTCAGGGCGGAAAGTGCAGGTAATGGCCCGCTATTGCCAAGCTTTCCAACACCGAAATCGTCGCTTCCGGGCAACAGAATCACTGAACACGACATAATTCAGAGCTTCCCCAGGTGCCGGGTCGGTCATTATGGTGTATGACCAAGGGCGCCTTACCCTGTTACCGGGAATACCTATGTAAAATAGGACGTTTTAAGAAAACCGACCGATGGATCTTTCTCTCGCCCTCATAAGAATCCATCGATTTATCAAAAGGAGTTGCGCCATGAACGACTTCCCGTTCCCGCACAAACCCTGGTTGGCCGCGGCAATTCTCGCCGCCACTCTCGCCACCACTGGTTGCAGTGCCGAAATCAGCTCGCAAGAGCGTTTCGATCGAGCACAAGTACTCCAGAACGAAGGTGACTACCGGGCGGCCGTGCTCGAGTACAAACTCATTCTGCAAAAGGAGCCCGATAACATCGCGGCACGGTGGGCTTTGGGCCAAGCCTATCTCGAGTTGGGTGACGGGGCAGGTGCAGAAAAAGAGCTCAAATATGCACAAAGCAAAGGCAAGGAGGACGACGAAATAAAACTCGCCCTCGCGCAAGCCTACCTGCTTAGAAGCAATTACAAGGAGGCGTTAGAGGCTCTTGATAGCAGCAGCACGGAGCAGAGCTCACCGCTCGCCCTGGTGGTGCGAGGTGAGGCCGAGATAGGCATCCAAGACCTGTCGAATGCCAAGAAAAGATTTCTGGAAAGCCTCCGCAAAGAGAAAACAAATCCATTGGCGCATCGGGGCCTGGCAAAAATAGCGCTTATGGAGAAGGAGTTCGACGACGCCGATTACCGACTCGATCTCGCGCTGGAACAGTCTGATCAGGATGCACAATCCTGGATGTTGAAGGGAGAGGTGGCACTTTCCAAAAGGGATGCGGTAAAAGCCGAGGAATATTTCAGAAAATCAGTAAACCTGGACGACAACAGTTTCAGTGCCCGCGTCGGGTTGGTGCGCGCGCTTCTTGAACAACAAAAGACAGACCAGACGAAGGAGCATATTGATTTCCTGGCAAAGAGCCTACCCGACCACCCGCTCGTCAACTACCTCACGGCCGTAGCCGCCAAACAGAGCAACAATCTTGAAAACGCCAAGAGCGCGCTCTACCGTGTGCGCAGCGTAAAACCCGATCACTTGCCCAGCATGCTACTGCTTGGTTCGGTGCACTACCTGCTTAATGAATTCGAACTGGCTACACAGCAACTGTCCCAATATCTGAACTCAGACCCAACGCACCTCCCCGCACGAAAGCTTCTGGCGGCATCTTACCTGAAACTCAATACGCCAGGTCGCGCCATCGAAATACTCGAACCTGCGGAAAAAGAGTTTTCTGGTGATGTGCAGTTTCTCTCAATGCTGGGTAACGCCCATATCGCAAACGGAAACTACACCAGAGGCATGTCTTATCTTGAAAGGGCTGTGGACCTCGAGCCGCAAGCCATGGAAATTCGATTGCGGCTGGCCAGTGGTCAGCTGGCCAAGGGAGACCCCGACAAAGCCATTGCGGAATTGAACACCGCCATTGAAATTGATCCCGATTTTCTTCAAGCGGAGATCATGCTCGGACTGATCCATCTCAAAAGGGGTGAGTTTGACAAGACTTTGGAGAGCGCCAGAGCACTGGTTGCGAAGAAACCCAGGAATCCCCTCCCCTACAATCTCATGGCAGCCGCATACGAAGGCAAGAAAGACATCAAACAAGCGCGTGCCACCTACGAAACAGCGCTTTCTGTTTCTTCAAATTACATACCCGCGCTGCTTAACCTTGCACGCCTGGATCTGCAAGCCAACGATAGGAAACTTGCGCGCCAACGCTTTGAATCGGTGCTGGAGTTCGACAAGAACAATGAGCAAGCATTGCTGGGGCTCGCAAAAATTGCCAAGGACGAGGCGCGCTATCAGGACGCGCTACAGCTTTTGGACAGGGCCCGTTGGCATAATCCTGCTGCACTCCAGCCGCGCCTCATCCTGGCAGGGATCTATCTGCAAGAAAACAATCCAAAAAAAGCACTGGAGTTGATCACCGAAGCGGAAAAACTTGCTCCCAATGAACCCCGTGTTCTTGTGCTGCTGGGCCAGAGCCAGCTCGCAACCGGCAGTCATTCGGCAGGTCGAAAAACCTTTGAGAAACTTGTGGAGCTCAACCCGCAATCTACCGATGCCTATTTCAAACTCTCCATCGCCCAGCTAGCCGGCAAGGATGTCGCGGGTGCCAAGGCATCTTTGCAGCGAGCAATCACCCTCGACAGCGCCTACCTTCCGGCGAGAGTGGCACTGGGTAATCTTGAACTGGAAACCGGCAATGCCAAAGCTGCGGAACGAATTGCAAAACTGCTGATGAGCGAGCACCCAGAGAGCGCGGCGGGTTACGTGTTACAGGGTGACCTGTGGATGCGCGACAATCGCGCCGCCGACGCCAAAAAGTCGTATCAAACAGCCTACAAGCTGTCGCCCAATCGCCCGCTACTCATCAAGCTCTTCAAAGCCGAGGAAGCCAGCGGCGATAGCGACCAGGCTACCGCGAGGCTACGCAACTGGGTCGAAACAAACCCTAAAGATATTGCCGTACGTTTGGCGCTCGCACAAACCCTGCAACAGAACGGTAAAGGCTCTGATGCCATTAGAGAGTACGAGAGCGTTTTACAGTTGCAGCAAAACAACGTTGTCGCACTCAATAATCTTTCCGGTTTATATCTGGGTTCAGATAACATCCGGTCGCTTGAACTCGCCAAAAGGGCGCACGACCTGGCACCGGAAAGCGCCGACGTTCTGGATACTTATGGTTGGGTGCTGATAAAGAGCGGCGACCTCCAGCAAGGGTTACGGATTCTAAAAACCGCCGTGCTCAGCGCACCGAACAACAGGGATATTAAATTCCACCTCGCGGCGGCGCGCGCTCAAACAGGCGAGCGCGAGCAGGCGAAAAACGACCTGCAAGCCTTGCTCGCAGACAACAAACCATTTGCAGAACGCGCTGCGGCTGCAGCGCTGCTCAAGGAATTGCAATGACACCAGCCGACACCTCAACCCGCAGGAGCGGCTTCAGCCGCGAACAGCCAAATCGCAGGTTGAGTCAAACCCGGCAGGGTGGGCATAACACAACCCCACCCCAAAACCTCAACCCGTAGGAGCGGCTTCAGCCGCGAACAGCCAAATCGCAGGTTGAGTCAAACCAGGCAGGGTGAACCCAACACAACCTCACCCCAAAACCTCAACCCGTAGGAGCGGCTTCAGCCGCGAACAGCCAAATCGCAGGTTGAGTCAAACCAGGCAGGGTGGGCTCAACACAACCCCTCCCCAAAACCTCAACCCGTAGGAGCGGCTTCAGCCGCGAAGAGCATCACCTGAGAAACACGACATCGCGGCTGAAGCCGCTCCTACTGCTTTCGTCCCAGCGCACGCCCCTCCCTTGTCATATAGGTTGGGTCAAACCCGGCAGGATGGGCCCAACTCAACACCCTGACCCAAAAACACATAACACCAGGCTTGGCACCCCGACTAATTCCGGCTAACATTTGTCCCGTACAGCCACACAACTTGGAAAGGACTCCAACATGAGCCACAGCAGGAAGCTGTCGAACGCCCTTGCGGCCTTTGTTCTCATCATCGCACTCCCCGCCCCCTCCCAGGCAGTCCCGATCATCACGGAAATACTCGCCGATCCCGCCTCCGGCCTGGCAGGCGACGCCAACGGTGACGGTATCCGCGACACCTATGACGATGAATTCATTGAGTTCATCAATCTGTCCCCCATTGAAATCGATATCAGCAACTGGACGCTCAGTGACAGCGTCAGTGTCCGACACGTTTTTCCTTCAGCTACCCTGGTGCCATCCGGAGGAACGGTCGTTGTATATGGAGGCGGGACACCAACCGATATCCCTGGTCTCGTATTCACCGCCACCACGGGTAGTCTGAGTTTGAACAATGGTGGTGATAACATCGTCCTCCGTGACGGATCCACCATCATCGCCAACCTCTCGTATGGTGCGGAGGCTGGCAACAACGAATCGTTAACGCGCTACCCATCCTTTACGGGCGATTTTGTCAGACATTCGCTGGTTCCAGGAGCAATTGACGCTTTGTTCTCTCCAGGTACATCAGCAACAGGTATGCCCTATGTGCTGGAACCCCAACCCATTGAGTCGCCGATAACGGCGGTACCCGAGCCTGCGACCCTTGTCTTACTCATCGCGGGAATGATCGGCCTCACGCTCTGTCGAAAACCAACACCGCTTGCGACTCGGTGCACTGTCGAAGAGTAGACTTACATCCACAGACGTCCCAAAAACTCTGAACTATGCGTCCCTTCTCCCTCCGGGAGAAGGTCAGGATGAGGGGGAATCAGCCCGTAGGTCGGGTTAGCAAAGCGTAACCCGACACACACCCTGCATTCGTCGGGTTACGCTTTGCTAACCCGGCCTATATTGACTTGGATAAATAAAAAAAACGGCGGCCAATGGCCGCCGTCTTTTTACACGAATAATCGCAACTGAGATTAACGAATTCGACTCTTAATCACCTTACGACCGAATCCCATTCCCAGCAGGCCGATTCCCATCAGCGCCAATGAAGCGGGTTCGGGAACCGAACCGGTCTGCTCGATTATCTCCTGCACCTTGATATCAACGAACGCGGCGGTGAAAGAGGCAGCAGTCAAACCGCCAGCTCTGAGCTGATTCAGATCCCAAGCAGCACCGCCAGTCGCCCAAGCCAACTCTGCGTAGTTCGCAACCGAGGTCCCGTATCCACCAGTGGCGGTCCCGCCAGTTGCCGATGTGTAGCCACCCATGCCATCGGCAATGTAGGCGTTAGCGGGATTATCGCCGTCAACCCCCACTGCGACTGCGCCGGTACCATCACGGAGTGACACATTTATCACAGAATTCAGCACAACACCTCTGCCATTCAGATCAGACAACACACTGGCGTATGATAACGAAGCATCCCTGTTGTCTCTGTCCTCATCCGTAACCAGAATAAAATTAATGGGACCGCCGGACCAAGCGTAATGATTCAGGGCATAATCGATTGCTTGCCACCCATCTTCAGTACCGCCGGATGTAAATAATCCACTAGTGGCTGAAGCTAAGGCTGCTGCAGTTCCCCAATCACCCGATCCCACAGTATGAGCGTGACCATCAATTCCATGTGAAGAACTCGCTCCATATCCAACCAAACCGTAGTTGTTAGCCGTCTCACCTGCGGCTACCAGCTCCGTTTCTAAGCTGGTAACCATGCTCGAAAGCCAAGCATGCTCACCGCCCATGGAGCCCGACTCGTCGACAATGAACACAATATCGGCAGCCTGCGCGCCCCCAGCCATTCCCATTGCCAGACCGGCAGCATAAACGAGCTTCTTTATACGATTCATAACCTTGCTCCTGTTTTCGCTATTCTTTTGCGTTGTACCAGCGCATCTCAAGCAAAACATGTGCATATTCAATACCAGTTAAACATTTTCTTTTATATTTCGGTGACTTAAGCTCAATCCATCCAATTTACCTCAGGTTTTTGAAGAAATATCTGTAAAAACAACTGACATTTTTTCCCCGGAAACCATGGCCAGATCTTACGCAGGGCCTGTCGCTACCTGTTCACGCACCCATATAAACCGCGGGGTGACCGACAGGTTTGCAGAAGAAACAGTCAATTAGAACGGAAATACAGAAATCCAAAGAGATATCGGGACGGCACCCCCAAGGGGTGTAAATTTTATTGACACCCCTCTGCATACCGCGTGTCACCCTCGAGCGTCCGCCTCGCGAAAACGATCTGTATACCAGCTCGCGCCGACTGACACAGGGATAACGGGTCGATCGGGCGAACAAGCCGATCGATCAAATCAGGGGATAATCACTTCGCTCTCCGGACATACCGATGCAAGCGATTTCTTGAGGCTCATTTTGGCTTGATGGTCTCCGTGCACCAAGCGGATCTGTCGCGGCCGACGACGCATGCGCCGCACGAAATTAACCAGATCCTTCTGATCGGCGTGCGCTGAATAACCAGGCAGCGTATGCACTCCTGCGCGAATGTCATAGCGTTGCCCGTCAAGCTCGACATAGCCCCCTTCGGGACCATAGCGCTGAATATCGCGCCCTGGCGTGCCCAGCGCCTGATAACCCACAAACAGCACGTCCGTGCGCGCATCCCCCAGCAAGGCCTTTAGATAGTTGACGATACGTCCGCCACTGCACATGCCGCTGCCGGCGATCACGATACAGGGCCGCGCGGTGCGGCGCAGGTAATCCACCGCAGCGAGGTGGGTCGCATGGTCGGGAATCGTGGTGATCTGATCAAAGGCAAGCGGGTGCCTGCCCCGTACCGCACGCCGCCTGGCCTCCGCATCCCAATAATCGCGCAGCTGCCGATAGCCATCAGTGAGCCGGGCGGCCAACGGCGAGTCGACAATTATCTCCAGCTCTTCCCACTTCACGCCAGCGGCTGCGTCCCGCAACCCATAACGGTGGATGATATCTTCCAGTTCATAGAGCAACTCCTGGGTACGACCGATACTGAACGCCGGAATCAGGATCACCCCACGATCACGAAGACAGTGCTCGACGATGCGCCGCAGCCGCTGCCGCCGCGAGTGTCGCTGCTCGTGCAGCCGGTCGCCATAGGTGCTTTCCAGCACCAACACGTCCGTGCCCCAGGGAGCTTTCGGTGCCGGCAGCAAGGGCGTGTACGGTGGGCCCAGATCACCCGAAAAAAGCACTCGTTCATCGGCTCCCTCGCCGCGCACCCGGCATTCGATGTAGGCCGATCCAAGAATATGCCCCGCCGGTCGAAAGCGCACCGCCAGACTACAGCCCCCTTGCAGTTCCACGTCTTGCCACCGATCGTACGGAACCGGCACGAGCCTCATCCGCAGCAGCTCAAGAAAACCCTCAATCAGCTTCCTATCGCGCGTCACACCCATCTTCAGCGCATCCTCCAGCATGAGGGGAAGGAGTACCGCTGTGGGTTCCGAGCAGAGTATCGGCCCTCGAAATCCAGCGGCCAGAAGATAGGGAATCCGTCCGGCGTGATCGAGATGGCAGTGTGTTAACAACAGTGCCCGAACCCGGTCGGTAGGAAAATCAATCGTGAGATTGTGTGACGAGGCTCTGCCCGGGGAAAGTTCAGTGCCCTGAAACAATCCGCAATCGACCAAGACTGAGTTCGTATTGTCTATGACTAGTTCATGACACGATCCCGTTACGCCTTCTACCGCTCCGTGGTGTATGAGTTGCATACCTGTCCCTGTAAGGAATAACGTATATTATCTCTCGTGCTTTTGAAGAAAGTCCGAGCCTCGTTAAGATCTAGAGGCGTTCCTTAAATAACTACAATGAGAAGCGTCCACACCAGGGCAATGACATGAATGGTACTAGCTCGAGGCAGGCATCAAACGCCAGTAAGGGAGCACGAAAAAGTCAGCTCAAAAGGCGTTTGAGAGGGTGTTCAAAACTCTGTGTCAGCCAGTCTTCACAGTGCCATATGGTCGTCTAGGCGTCCCTGGAAGTGAATCGCCAGCTGTGACAATGTGAGATTCCAGTTTTGTACCGGATGCGTCCATCGCT
>QQUJ01000004.1 GCA_008501635.1 Pseudomonadota bacterium | reverse complement strand
ATGCCTTGTTTGTACTGAGTGCATTGACCAATCTGTACCTGGCGCGGCGACGATTGCGATGCCCGACATAGGATTGGTGCGCCTGATAAACCGCAACGGCGCACAAAACGGCTAGAAAACGGCCCATGTTGAGCCGAATACTGCCTGCAAACGCTCCTTATGATGAAAAACACAAACATATTGAATCGGCCGTGCTGGTTTGCATCACTTATTCAGACGTTCCCTAGGTTGAAAACACCCCAAAGAGAGCTGTGGTAAGTCTGTATTTACAGGCGATGCCGGTTGTTATACTGTTTTTTTGGTGGTTTCTGGCTCCCCTTGAGCGAGGGTATTTATGTCCGGGACGACTACCGCACTGCGCCGACGCGCCATCGAATCCATCTACGATGCTGTCCTTGATCCACGGCGCCTGCCGACAGCGGTCGGCGAAATCGCGGCGGCTATCGGAGCCATGGGCGGCATGCTCGGTATTTTCGATATGGTGAACGGCCAGGGACATGCCCCGGCGACCGCCGGGCTCGACCCTTGTTTGCTGGAACTGTTCGAGGAACGCTACGGACTCAACCTGTGGACCGACGCCATGCGAGTGCATGGCGGTCTGGGCCAGGCGGTGTCATCGGAACCCTTCGTCGACGCGCGCGCATTGCGCCGCACGGCATTCTATGACGCAATCCTTGCGCCGCAGGGCATTGTGGCTCAATCGTTTGTGCTCCTGCGGCGCGATGGCCGTTTCACGATCGGTCTGCCGATGATGCATACGGACCCCGGCCACAGTGCCAAGCCCGACGTGCTGCGTTGTCATCACGAACTGGCCAAACACATGGGCAACGCGGTGGAGATGATGCGTCGGCTCGACACGCTGCGATCGCAGCTGGAGACTACCGAAGCGGCGCTGGAACATCATCGCTGCGCCCTGTTCGTGCTGAATGGCGCGGCGATGATCCGCTATTCGAACGCGCGGGCGCGGCGGCTGCTTGCAGAAGGCGACGGTCTCGTCAGTCTGGGTTGCCGGCTTACGGCGCGGTACCAGGATGATGGCGCGGTGTTGGCGCATCGCATAGCGGCTGCCGCCAATCTGAGCCACGGCGGCCGACAGGCTACCGCAATCCCCATTCGACGCGGCATCGCCCGGCTACCGCTCTTGGCGATGGTGTTTCCAGGCAGTGAGCAGCGGTGCATCCTGGATCTGCCTGGTTCACCAAACGATGTGCTGCTGTTTGTTGCCGATCCCAGCGAGCGCGGAAGCGCGGCTGCCGATTTGTTGCGGGACGCTTTTTCGCTCACCGACAGGGAGGTCAGCGTAGCCCTGGCGACCGCACGTCTCGGCGGCGTGCCTGCAGTCGCTGCCGAACTCGGCATTTCGCCAACGACAGTTCGTACCCATCTGCAACACGTTTTCGACAAGACCGGACTGAGAAGTCAGATGGCGTTGATCAGCCTGCTGGGGTCCTGCGGAGTACTTCCGCAACCGGATACCTAACCCGCGGCAGCGCCCTACTCTGACGCAACCATCTCCCGAGCTGCGCCGCGGTCGGCGCGCGCCGCGACCCTGCACCCCCCCGATTTGACGGTCATCCTACGATCGTATGAGGCGCCGTACGCGGTGCTGTGCCTAAGCTTGGCAGGAGGTCTACAAGACGTCTAGCTGTCGGGCTCCGGATAAAAAGATAGTAGGGGATGCCAGATGACCGCGATTCTCGGGCCAATCAATAGCTATAGCGCACGCGGATTGCGTGCGACTCCGGGCCCATGGTGCTCGACGGTTGGCGGCGGTCGCCCTGCCGGCCGGCGTCGAGGCGGTGGAAGTACGTGGCGGATCAGTGGTGCGATGCGCGTGGACGCAGCGCCGGGTACGCAATCTACCATCGGATTCGTCCCCGCATGATGCCGGGGCCAACATCGGCCACTTCCACGTCACCGTTGGACCTGATGCAAGGCCTTACGTCGCGGTGATTGAAAGGTCTGCAAATGAGACCAACCCGCAGCGCGGTTCCGCCCTGTATGTGAGGACCTGCGAAGGCTGGTGCGTCGCGCCTTAGGGCCCGCGCTACGCCACATCCGGGATTGTTTTTGGACGACGGCAGGAACTGGAGCCAACCTTGGAGGGCCAGGCATGACAATGAAGCCAAGCAGACGAGCGACGATATTTGGGCGTGCATTTTATCTGCGCCTTTTCGGTGCGTTGGCAACTCTCATTACGTCGCTGCTCCTCGCCCAACCGGGGTACACCAGGCCTACCGACGTCGAGACGTTCGCGGAGACCATCGTTCCCGGAATGGATCTCCAGGCCACATCCCTCGTAGCCTTGCCCGACGGCCGCTACGCTGTCGTCGGTCTGGCGCCAAGCCGGATAGATCCGCTGCAGGTAAACGTCGTCGTCGCCGTATACCAGCCGTCACTCCAGCCCGATTACAGCGCCTCAGTGGATGGTTCCGGCGTCATCGTCGAGAACCCGCTGTCCTGGATCAGCGATCGACCGGGCGAGGCGATCGAGGCCGTCCGCCTGAACCGGCCTGCAGCCGCCTATCACGAACGCAATGGTATTCCCGGGATTCTGGTGGGAGTGAGCCTCGACACATTCGACAACCTGGCCTACCGCACCTACACGCTGGTAGTGCGCGTACCGCTGTCCGGTGCGCGTATCGGCAACCTCGACCCCGGGTTCGGCACCGACGGGATCGTCCGCGTGCTGGAGCTTGCGCCGCGGTCCGTGCGTGCCCTCGACGTGACGCCGGACGGGCGCATTTTCGTGGCGGTCTCACCGTCCTTCACCTCCGCCCCAGGCATCACAATGTGGCGGCTGCATGCCGATGGGGCTGCAGACACCAGCTGGGGTCCCGCCGGCCAAAGGACTGTCTCCTCGCCGCTGCTCGTGCCGCCGGCCTTCCGGATCGAAGCCCAGTCCGACAGCGGCGTGCTCGTCATGGGGCTGCGCGCCGAAGGCTTTCGACGCGATCTGGCATTCGGACTGTTCGATTCTGCGGGTGCCCCCGTACCTGGTTTCGGCGGAAATTCCGATGGGATTACCATCGTCCGGCGCAGCGGTGGCCAGCACTGGCTCCTGGACACCACACGCGACCCGCAGGGGCGGCTGGTATTCCTTGGACAGGAAGTCTTCGGAACCTCGGGCGGCACCTACCCACTGTTCGTGGCTCGACTCATGCAGATCGGCCTTCTCGATACCGCGTTCGACGATCTGTATACGTTCTCCGGGCCAGGCGACGGCTTCATCCCGGTCGATGCCAACTGCGCCGTCCGTGTGCAAGCAAATGGGCGCATCGTGCTCCTGGGCGTGGGAGGTGCTGTCTCCGGCGCTCTCGGCCTGATCGCGCTGCGACCCGATCTCACCGACTTTGATACGAGCTTCACGCGCAACGACATCTTTGACGAGGTCGAATACGCTACGATCTTTCCGAGCAATCCGCCCGCGAGTACCCAGGACCGCTTCCAGTCCTGTGCCGGAATGGAGATCCAGCCGGACGGCCGAATCGTGCTTGCGGCGACTCGAGCCAGACGCGACGACCCCTCCCAACCGTTCGACTCGTTTGTGTTGCTGCGCCTCGAGGGCGGCGACCTGCCGCCGCTCAGCGGACCCGACACGATCGATTTCGCTGCACCGTCGTACACCGTGCGCGAAGATGCAGGCACGCTCCGAGTCGGAGTCGTGCGCGGGGGCGGTACCGAAGGTACTGTAACCGTCGCCTATCGCACGGTGGCCGATACGGCGAACGCAGGACTGGATTTCACGCCGGTCTCGGGCGTGCTGACTTTCGCCGACGGTGAAACGTTTGCCGAGATCGCAATTCCAATTGTCAACGACAGCCTGTTCGAGGGCGCTACGCCAGAAACCTTCCTCGTGCAGCTCTTCGACGTCACCGGCCGCGCTGTGCTCGGTGACGGCACAGAGAATATGCTCAGCGTAGCCGTGAACATCGAAGATGACGGCGACTCTGGCCAACGTGCCGCCATCGGCTTCAACCCGGTGGCCTACACGGTTAGCGAGAGAGACGTGGCCATTCAACTCGCCCTTACGCGTGCAGCGGACATCGTGGGTGTAACGGAGGTGCAGTTCGAGACCTTCGATATGAGCGCACGGGCCGGTGTCGACTACGTCGCCAACACGGGTATCGTCAGCTTCACCAGCGACGAGCGAACTGCGACGATCATCATCGCGATCCGCGATAACAGCCAGCCCGGTGCAGACCGGGAGTTCGGTGTCAGGCTCTTGCCCACTGCAAGCAGCGCGGGGCTCATCGATCCCAGCCGCAGTACCGCAACCGTGCAGATCACGGAAGACGACGTGAGCCTGTTCGTCACGGACTCTGTTGGGGCTCCGGACGATCAGCTCATCGACTTCGGCGCGGTGGAGTTCAATACCTTCAATTCAGCCGTAATCACGCTGCGCAACACGGGCTTCCTGACAGTTTCGTTCGATGAGCAGCCGGCGCTCGCGGTATCGAGTGGTCCCAGCCTGTACGAAGCCGCGAACTCCTGCGGTGTGAACCTGATCGGCGGTGCGCAGTGCGAGATCACCATTCGGTTCGAGCCCGGTGCTACTCGCGTCGCAGTGACGGGCGAGGTCCGGGTTCTAACCAGCACCCTCGCGCCGACGGTGATCGCAGTCTCGGGCAGCGCGCCACCGAACGCCAACCTTGGCATTGGTATCTCGGCCTCGACGCCGAACCCTCAGCCCGGTGGTGTGGCCGAATTCTCCGTCATCGCGCTCAATCTCGGCCCCGCCGACGCCGCGGAGAACGAAGTGACGATCGCCGTACCGGCCGAGCTCGTCCTGGCAACGAACACCCTGCAGCCGATGCAGGGGTCGGTATCGTTCGATGCAGCGTCACGAATAATCACCTGGTTGCCCGGCCCGCTCGCCGCGACTGCCACCGCAAGGCTTGCCTTCAGCGCTACGGTGGACGCAGCGGTGGCGTTGGGCACGGTAGTCACGACGACCGCGGCCGTGCTGCTCACAGACCCCAATCGCTTCGATTCGAACAACCTCAACAACGACGATCAGGTAACGATGGTTGTCGGCGTCCAAGCCGCGGACCTGAGCATCAGCCCTGACGACGTGCGAATACTACGCGAGAACAACACGCCCTCGGCCACAATTCCGCTCATGCAGAACTGCAACGCGTCGGACCCGCACGCCAGTTGCGACTCATCGTCCGTTAACCGGAATGCACAGCGCCGCCTTGAGGTGATCGTCCGCAACGACGGTCCCGATGCAGCTACCGGGCCTGTTGTATTGCGGATCACCAGCGGCTTCTGTTTCGTTCATCGCTGGGAGCGCGACGGGACAGCAGTAGGTAGTCCGTATCGTCCAGTGTGCGAACATGGAACAGTGTACGACGTACCTCTCGATTCGCCCGTACCGCCGGGGGGGCAGCTGACCGAGAGCCGTGTGTTTCGAGCCCTGTCTGGCCCGGTTGGTCTCGAGACAATGCGAGTCGAGATCGTTCACGCTACGTTCGACCCCGAGGAAGGCAACAACGTGGCTTTCTCGCCCGCGATTCAGGTTGTCATTCCGTTTCCTGGTGGTGGTGACGGCACGGGTGATGTCGTCTTCGGGACTGATGGCCTGTGTTTTATCGCCACGGCAGCTTATGGCTCCTGGCTCGACCCTCATGTCGCCACGCTGCGCCAGTTCCGCGACCGCTGGCTGCTCACGAATGCACCGGGTCAATCCTTCGTGGACTGGTACTACCGCGTCTCGCCGCCGCTCGCCGACTGGATCGCGGCGCGTGACTGGGCGCGCGCGCTGGTTCGCGGCGTACTCGCTCCGGTAGTGCTCGCGATCGCGTATCCGGTTGCGGCTGGCGTTATGCTGTTGCTGTTGATCGCACTGCTTGTTTTTCGTCGGCGCTTGCGGCCGCTATTGTCATTCGCGATCATTGGGGGCAGTGTGAGGCACCCCTGATATTTCGGACATCCCGATAAGGATCGAAAAAGGCGACAGATTCATATTTTGGAGTCGAACACCCCAAGTCGAGCACCGTATTCGCGAGTTTCGAGAAATGGGAAGGGCTCATTCTGTCGGTACCAAACACCGCTTTGGGTCGTAAAGAGTCTTCGCGGAATTCTTCCAGGAGG
Organism: Pseudomonadota bacterium; assembly: GCA_008501635.1. NCBI lineage: Bacteria > Pseudomonadati > Pseudomonadota > Pseudomonadota bacterium. Next base: position 66,312 of record QQUJ01000004.1, on the reverse strand, counting down.
TCTGCACACAGTATTGATGGAGAGTCCGCGATAGCTCGTGCGGAATACGGCAGTGTCGCGATAACGCACATTCTTCCGTCTCGTGCGCGATTTACAGTGAACCGTTTAAACGGACCCGCTTCCGCCCAGTGCCGCCCAAAATTGTTGCCATTCAATCTATGGATAGAGATGGGATCCTCTAGGTTTGTGTCAGGAAACCAACGATAAAGCCCAGTCGGGCAATGGATTCTGGTGTCGCTCAACAATGCCCTCTTTGACGTACATCACTGGCACAAAAGGTTCTTCATCTGAAGTGTTGTCGTAGACCCGCACTTGGTCGCAGAGGGGGATTGAGGCTTTAACAAGTTTGAGCATCCGGGGGATGCGTTCTTTCACCTTCTTATCGGGTACGGCGTGGCCACCCTCGGAAACCCGAATCGCGATACGCGCCTGATTCACGAGTGCGCTCTGGACGTGGATCATCACCATGATCACCTCATAGCCCAGCGCCTTGGCTTGTGCGATGAAGTCCACTTTTGAAGGATGCGAGTAGACGGTTTCGAAGCAGAAACTTGAACCGTTCAGCAAAAGCTCATGCCGAAACCCCTCCGCAAGCCTGGCCGCTTCATAACTATGCGCTTCAGGGGCGTCGGGATAGGCATTCCTGGCGATGACATCGGCGTTGACAAACGGGAGCCCCAGCGGCTTGAGGTAGTGCTCGTAGAAGGTGCTCTTCCCCGCGCCATTACCACCGACCAGGATCCAGAGCTGCTTCTTGTCACTCAAGCGGCCTCTCCGTCAAAAGGAATAAACTCGCCGTTCTTGAATTGCCCGATCGTACGCACGCCCTGCTCGTCAATCCGCTCCAGATAGCCGGGTTGCGCATTGGACATGACGTAGCGTGTCTTGCCGCTCGTAAACCGTTCGGCCAACGCGCCTGAGTGACGATCCGCTTCAACGGCGGCAAAGACCGCGTCGGGATCGACAGGCTGGCCAACCGCAGGTTCCACTTTCAACCGGGCCAGGCCCGCCGCGACCCCAAGCAAGGCATCGGGATCAACAAATCGTGAGATCTGACGGCCCAGATCCGCCCAGTATTCCACCTGCTCGGCGGCGCTGCGGTGCAGTCGAGATCCGGCAATGGTGGCGGCCTGCATCAGTTCCTCCTGCAGGCGCACAGGGGAGGCAGCTTTAGCCATGGCAATTCTCCTTTCAACTCTAACACGAGCAAATGTAGCAGAATGCTACGATTGTTGTCCATCGCCCCCTGGCCCGTCCCTCAACGGTCAGAAATCCCCCTATGAACTCAATAATCGGGAACCCGGCGAGAGTCACTCCAGGTAAGTCTTCCTTTTACGATGAGCGGTGAGGGTGAAATCGAGGCGGGTCGCTTTAACCGTGGTTGGTCGGGTGATGCGGTTTCGCGCAACGCCGCGAAGAACACGAGAATCGCCAGGGGCGAATGTTTTTACAATTTGAAGAAGCAACCGGGATCTGTTTGGCTTTGGATAGGTTCTAATATTGCATCCGACCGCCAGTGTCAGATGAATTCAAATCCCGAATGATAGGGCTAGGTCAGAAGTGGATTTCACGGTGAGAAAACCGTGATCTGCCCCCGATACTCTTCGCCAACGCCGTGCGCATGGTGATCGAAGCGTCCCGTGTGACACGGGTGAGGAGGAGTGGATTGGATTCGATATCTGAAAAAGTGCAGCGGGGCGTCTGAGGGTCGGATCTCATCCGTATCCAGTCTATCGGGAATAATTTCAATATTGCATTAATGGGGATTGGCTGCATACTTTATCAAGGCATTCCCCATAACAATTCGCTATCTCCCTAACCGCATTACGACCCGAACGAGGAGTCAATAATATGCACCCCCACCGATTCGCGCATCGAACACTACGTACCCTGCTGGCCTGCCTGCTGCTCGTTCCGCTCTCCGGGACGGCTGCATTGGAAGACAAACTGGTTATCGTCACCTCGTTTCCGGAGGATCTGACCGGCCCCTTCCAGGCGGCATTCGAAAGCAAATACCCGCAGGTCAAGGTGGAAGTGCTGAACAAAAAGACCTCCGCCGGCGTCAAGTACATCCAGGAGACGGCGGCAAACAATACCTCGGATCTGTTCTGGGTATCCGCCCCCGATGCCTTTGGCGTGCTCAAGGGTAGAGGTCTGCTGCAGAAGTATCAGCCGAAGTCCGAAGGCATTCCGGATATGATCGGCTCTTTTCCCATCAACGATCCCGATGGCCATTTCTTCGGCTTTGCGGCATCCGGTTACGGGATCATGTACAACACGCGTTATCTGAAGGCCAAAAAGTTACCTGTCCCCAAAGAGTGGGATGATCTCAAGAAGCCCATCTACTTCGGTCACGTGGGCATGTCGGCGCCTTCACGTTCCGGCACCACCCATCTTACTGTCGAGGCCCTGCTGCAGGGTGAAGGCTGGGATAAGGGTTGGGCCTCGATGAAGGAGATGGGCGGAAACTTCAGTACGGTTACCGAGCGCAGCTTCGGCGTGCCGGACGGTGTCAACAGCGGTGAGTTCGGCATCGGTATCGTGATCGACTTCTTCGGTTTCTCATCCAGGGCCTCGGGATTCCCGGTCGATTTTGTCTATCCGACGATAACCGCACTGGTCCCGGCCAACGTCGGAATCATCAAGAACGCACCCCATCCCAATGCCGCAGCGGCGTTTATCGACTATCTGCTCTCCGACGAGGGCCAGGAGATTTTGTTCGACAAGAAGATCCAGCGTCTGCCGGTCAAGCCGGCGATTTATGCCAAGGCACCGGAGGGTCTGCCGAATCCTTTCAAGGACAAATCGATCGGGGCCGCGGTCAAGTTCGATTCCGACCTTTCGGAGGGCCGCTACAATCTGGTCAACTCGCTGTTCGATCAGCTTATCACCTTCCGTATGGACGAATTACGCGCGGCGACCGGGGCGATTCACGAAGCGACTGCAGCGCTGGCGAAGAAGCCCAACAAAGAGGGGCAGAAGCTGCTTGATCAGGCGCGGCAACATCTAGGCGCGATTCCGGTCAGCGAAAGCGAAGCCAGCAATCCGAATTTCGTCGCGATTTTCCAAAAGAAACGCAAGAAATCAACCGACACGGTTCCCGAGCGTCAAGCGGAAGTCGAGCAGCGTTGGGACGCGTTTGCGCGTGAGAACTATACCAAGGCGGAGCAGCTGGCCAAACAAGCAGCGAGCATGGCACGCTGATACCGATTGACTGCGAAGGCGGAGCAGGTGACTGCTCCGCCTTCGCGTCATGTGCCAGGATAATCACCTAGACCATGTTTTTTTCGCATCGCACGCCATGGGGGCCGGCCGGAGTCGGGCTGGCCCTTGCCATATTTCTGATTGCGTTTTTGATCGTCCCTGTACTGAAGGTGATCCTGGTCGCTTTCCAGGATCCGCATACGGGTGCTTTCACGCTCGTCAACTTTCAGGATTTTTTCCGCACCTCGCTGTTCGTCGAGTCATTCTGGAATTCGCTCTACGTTGCCAGTATGTCCGTAGCTCTGGCAACGGCTATCGCGCTCCCGTTGGCGTATTTCACGACGCGCTTCAATTTCGGCGGGTCACTGCTGATTCAGACGCTAGGCGTGATACCGCTGATCATGCCGCCCTTCGTCGGAGCGGTTGCGATGCAGTTGCTGTTTGGCAGCAACGGCAGCGTCAACTTGTTGTTGGATGAATACTTCGGTATCAACGTACCGTTCATGGAGGGACTGAACGGTGTGATACTGGTGGAGAGCATCCACTACTTTCCGTTCATACTTACCAACCTGTCCGCGAGTCTGGCAAATATCGATCGCTCGCTGGAAGAGGCGGGGCAGAACCTCGGTTCCAGCGGGTTGCGTCTGTTTCGGCGCATCGTGTTTCCGTTGGCACTACCCGGCTATGTCGCCGGCGCCGCGCTGGTGTTTCTCAAGGTGTTCGACGATCTCGGTACGCCCTTGCTGCTCAACGTCAACAAGATGCTGGCGCCGCAGGCCTATCTGCGCATCTCGTCGATCGGCATCACCGATCCCATGGGGTATGTGATTTCTGTCATCCTGGTGCTGTTTTCGATATTTTCATTGTGGGTATCGTTCCTGGCTTTTCGCGGCCGCGACTACGCTTCCGTGCAGAAGGGCGGTGGCGGATTGTTGAAGCGCGATCTGCGCCCGTGGGAAAAGGCCGGGGCCTATGCGCTGATTTTGGTGATTCTGGCTTTCGTGTTGGCGCCCCATCTTGGGTTGCTGATCTTGTCCTTCGGTACGGTATGGTCGTATGCGGTGCTGCCCGATGCCTACACGATCGAGCACTATCTGCGCGTCTTCGAAACCTCGTCCCAATACATCACCAATACCTTGTTGTACGCCGGTATCGCAGCGAGTATCGACGTCGTCATCGGTACCGCGATTGCCTACATCGTATGGCGCACCGGATTGCCGGGTCGAAAATGGCTCGACTACGCTGCGACCGCGGCCCTGGCCGTTCCCGGCGTGGTGTTGGGTATCGGCTATTTGCGTACGTTTCTTGGCTGGGAGGTTCCCTGGAGCGGTCAGCCGCTGGCGTCGTGGTGGATCATTCTGGTGATTGCGCTTTCGATCCGGCGTTTGCCCTATGCCCTGCGCGCTTGCGTAGCCGCTCTGCAACAGGTCAGCGTCACGCTGGAGGAGGCGGCGGAAAATCTGGGTGCCACCAAATCACGCGTTGTGTGGCGGATCGTCGTACCGCTGATGTCGGGCGGTATTCTTGCCGGATTTGTCACCAGCTTTGCCACGGCGGCGGTCGAGTTGTCGGCAACACTGATGCTGGTATCACAGCAGTCGGATGCACCGCTTGCCTATGGTATTTATGTCTTCATGCAATCGGCGGCGGGGCGCGGGCCTGGGGCGGCGCTGGGCATCATCGCGGTGGTGATTGTTGGAGTCGGCACTTATCTGTCCCATCGCATCATCGAGCGTAGCCGGAGAATGCAAACCACTACGCGCGTGGTCGCCGAAATCGAACCCATGGTGGGATGAGCAACAGCAATGATTGATACCAGCAGCGTCAGTATTCAACTACACAAAGTGGGTCTGGCTTTTGGCGACAACCAGATCCTGCGCGACATCGATCTGGAGATTGTGCCTGGCGAATTTTTCGCCTTCCTTGGGCCTTCGGGTTCAGGTAAATCCACTCTTCTGCGTCTGATCGCAGGGTTCGGGCCGGCGCCGACAGGACAGGTCCTGATTGGCGGTGAGGATGTCACGCAGCTACCGCCCTGGAAGCGCAACGTGGGGATGGTGTTTCAGAATTACGCGCTCTGGCCGCACATGACGGTGGCCAAGAACGTCGCTTTCGGCCTGGAAGAGCGAAGACTGTCTCGCGGGGAGATCAGAAAACGTGTCGACGCTGCTTTGGAGGTGGTTGGGCTGGGTGAATTCGCGACACGCCGCCCGGCACAACTTTCCGGAGGACAGCAGCAGCGTGTTGCTCTGGCGCGGACCATCGTGATCGAACCGCGTGTCCTGTTGCTCGACGAGCCTCTTTCCAATCTAGATGCCAATCTGCGCATCCAGATGCGTCGCGACATACGCGAGTTGCAACAGCGATTGGGTATTACCACCATCTTCGTTACTCATGATCAGGAAGAGGCCAATACCATTGCCGATCGCATGGCGGTTCTCAACGATGGCGTGTTGCAGCAGGTCGGGACACCCGTGGCCCTCTACGATCATCCCGATAACCGTTTCGTTGCCAGTTTTCTCGGTACTGCCAACCTGCTGGACGGAGAAGTGCGCAGAGAGGGAGCACGGGGCGTGTTCTATGCAGCGGGCGATGTGAGGATTCCGCTGGACACCGAAGCCAAAAGCCCCGGCCAGGCAACAGCCATGTTCAGGCCCCAGAATCTGCGTATCGTTGAGAACCATGAGCCTTGCCAGGTCGGGCATGTGCGGCTCAATGGTCGTATCGTTCACCGCGAATTCCTGGGAAACATAATCCGTTATCTGGTCGAGCAGGAGGGTAAGGCTATCCTGGTCGATGACGGTCACGAAATCGGCGGTCGCAGCTTTCAGATCGACGATGTCATTGCCATGGATCTGAATGTCGCGCAGGTACGGATATTGGCTGCCTGATCCTTTGCCACTTACAGCGGGTCGCTTTCAAAAAACCGGATAAAGACCACGCCTGACTCAGCTTCCGGCTGTTCGGATTTACCACCTTTTCAGTGCAATGAGTTGGCGTCGGTCAGTCGATGATCTTGTTCAACGGCAACTCGATGATACCGCGCGCTCCGGCGGCGGAAAGCCGGGGAATCATGTCGCGCACGAATTTCTCTTCGATGACCGCGCTGATGTCGACCCACGACTCATCGGCCAGTGTCGAGATGGTGGGCGTGCCCAGCGAGGGCAGAATCTCGAGCACCCGCTGAATATTGTCACGCGGCACATTCATCGCCAGCATGACGCGGGTCGAGGCGGCGATGGCGCCCTTGAGCAGCATCAGCATCCGATCCATCTTGTCCTTCTTCCAGCCGTGTTCGAGCGCGTCGCGATTGGCGATGAAACGCGGTGTGCTCTCCTGAACCACATGCATGACACGCAGGCTGTTGGCGCGCAGGCTGGAGCCGGTTTCGGAGATGTCGACGATGGCGTCGGCGAGGATCGGCGGCTTCACCTCGGTGGCGCCCCAGGAAAATTCCACGTGGGCGTTGACGCCGTGCTCCTTGAGAAAAAAGTTGGTGAGCCCCACCGCCTCGGTGGCGATGCGTTTGCCCTCCAGATCCTTCACGCTCTTGAACTCGGCGTTCTCCTTGACCGCCAACACCCAGCGCACCACGCCGTAGTTGGGCCAGGGGGCCTGCAGGTCGGCGAGTTCCTCAACGTCAGCGCCGGTCTCGACGATCCAGTCCAGACCGGTTATGGCGCAATCGAGCACGCCCTGTTCCACGTAGCGCGCCATCTCCTGCGGGCGGATCAGGATGCACTGGATCTCCCTATCGTCGATGCTCGGGTAGTAGGAGCGGCCCGAGATGTTGAGATTGAAGCCGGCCAGGTCGAAGAGTTTTCTGGTGGTCTCCTGCAGACTGCCCTTGGGGATGCCGATGCGCAGGGTGTTGGTGTCGTCTGTCATGTTGAAACCTCTTGGTCTCGTGCGAAGTTGCGAAGAACGCTAAGTTCGCAAAGGAGCTCAATGAATTCGTTGAATGTAAGCTACTGAATGGTGTCTAGTCGCCGTGACGAGCAATGTTTTCAGCTACAGTTATCGAACCAGTTTGTTTCTTGGATATTTCTTTGCACGCTTCGCGTACTCTGCGACTTAGCGCGAAATAGACTCAATCCTACTTTCCGTATACCTGCTTCGGATCAAAGACCTGCTCGCCAATGTCCTCGACTTTGCCGTGGTCGATCTTGCGGAAGAAGCAGCTGCGCTTGCCGGTGTGGCAGGCGGCGCGACCGATCTGCTCGATCTTCATCAGCACCGCGTCACCGTCGCAGTCGATGAACAGCTCCTTCACCCGCTGCACGTTGCCGCTCTCTTCGCCCTTGTGCCAGAGCCTGGAGCGCGAGCGGCTCCAGTAGACCGCTTCGCCGCACTCCAGGGTCTTGCGCAGCGACTCCTCGTTCATGTTGGCCAGCATCAGGATCTCGCCGGTCTCGGCATCCTGGGCGATGGCGGTGACCAGGCCGTTGCCCTTGGTGAAATCCACCAGCTTTAGAATCTCTTCGGTTGTCATTGCCAATCTCGTTTGACTGCAAAAACTGGAAACGCAATTTACCACGAAGTACACAAAGTACACGAAGTTAAAAACGCCTTACTTTGTGCACTTCGTGTACTTTGTGGTTAACGGTTCTTTTCCCTTGGCCGTAGTTGGGTCGGCGCGGCGTGACCCAACGATCGTCTAATTCAATAATATCGGATTATATCGCGCAAACCCGACCTACAACTGAAAAACTGAAAATGCTATTTACCACAAAGTTCACGAAGTTAAAAAACGCCTTACTTTGCGCACTTCTTGTACGTTGTGGTTATCAGTTCATTTTCCTTGGCCGCAGTTGGGTTGCGCGGCGCCAGCCCAACCTACAACTGCTCAAAAGCAAAAGCGATTTACCACTAAGTACACAAAGTTCACGAAGTTAAAAACGCCTTACTTTGTGTACTTTGTGGTGAAAAGTTTCTTCCAACTGTTCACAACGCCGCGATCTTTGATCGCTGCGCTTCCAGGTTACCGAGCGAGGTTTTCATCTCCGCGACACGCTGGCGCTCTTTCTCCACCACCTCGGCCGGGGCGCGGTCGACGAAGTTGGCATTGCCGAGTTTGCCTGCGCCGCGTTCCACCTCTTTTTGCAGCTTGCCGATCTCTTTGTCGAGGCGCGCCAGCTCCGCATCCTTGTCGATCAACCCCGCCAGCGGAATCAACACCTTCATTTCACCGACCAGTGCGGTTGCCGACTCGGGGGCCTCACCGCTAACCGGCGTAATGGATTCGGTGCGTGCCAGGAACTGCAGCCATGCGCCGTACTTTTCGGCGCGGGCGATGTCGCTGGCGCCGGCGTTTTCCAAAAGCACGGGAAGCGCCTTGCCGGGCGCAATGTTCATCTCGCCGCGGATGCGGCGGATGCCCATGATGAACTCCATCACCCAGCGCATCTCCGCCTCCGCCTCGGCATCGATCTTTTCCGCCTCGGGTTGCGGATAGGGGCGCTGCATGATGGTCGCGCCCTCTTTGCCGGCCAGAGGCGCAACACGCTGCCAGATCTCCTCGGTGATATAGGGCATCACCGGGTGGATCAGGCGCAACAGCGCTTCCAGCACGTTCACCAGCGTCCAGCGCGTGCCGCGTTGCTGCGCGGCGCTGCTTGTCTCACTCGTAAGCACCGGCTTGGAGAGTTCCAGATACCAGTCGCAGTATTCGTTCTTGGTGAACTCGAACAGGGCCTGCGCGGCATGATCGAAGCGGTAGTTGGCGAGGGCTTCATTGACCAGTTGTTCGGTGCGCTGCAGGCGCGAGATGATCCAGCGGTCGGCGGTCGAGAATTCGAGATCGCCGCCTTCTGCGCCACAATCTTTTTCTTCGGTGTTCATCAACACGTAGCGCGCCGCATTCCACAGCTTGTTGCAGAAGTTGCGGTTGCCTTCGAGGCGGCCCATGTCGAAGTTGATGTCGCGCCCGGGTGAGGCCAGCGCCGCAAAGGTAAAGCGCAGCGCATCGGTGCCGTAGGCGGGAATGCCGTCGGGGAACTCCTCCCTGGTCTGCTTCTCGATCTTCTTCGCCATCTGCGGCTGCATCATGCCGGTAGTGCGCTTTTTCAGCAGCGCATCGAGTTCGATACCGTCGATCAGATCGATGGGGTCGAGGATGTTGCCCTTGGATTTCGACATCTTCTGCCCGTGGGCGTCGCGCACCAGGCCGTGGATGTAGACCTCGCGGAACGGTACCTCCTCCATGACGTAGAGGCCCATCATCACCATGCGCGCCACCCAGAAAAAGATGATGTCGAAGCCGGTGATCAGCACCGAGGTGGGGTAGAAGAGCTTGAGCCGCTCGGTCTGCTCCGGCCAGCCCAGGGTGGAGAAGGGCCATAGAGCGGAGCTGAACCAGGTGTCGAGCACGTCGTTGTCCTGGGTCAGCATCAGGTCATCGGCAAGCCGGTATTTCTTGCGCACATCATCCTCGGACTCGGCCACGTAGCAGTTGCCCTCGGCGTCGTACCAGGCGGGGATGCGGTGGCCCCACCAGATCTGGCGCGAGATGCACCAGTCCTGGATATTCTCCAACCACTGGTTGTAGGTGTTGACCCAGTTGGTCGGCACGAACTTGATATCGCCGCTGGCGACGACGTCGAGCGCCGGTTTGGTGATGGCGGTCCAGCCGCCGGGGCTGCCGTCGTCCAGCGTCTCCCGGGTGAGGTCGACGAACCACTGATCGGTGAGGTAGGGCTCGACCACCGCGCCGGAGCGATCGCCGCGCGGCACTATCAGTTTGTGATCGTCGATCTTCTCCAGCAGACCCAGGGCGTCGAGATCGGCCACCACCTGCTTGCGCGCCTCGTAACGGTCAAGGCCGCGATATTTCTCCGGCGCGTTGTCGTTGATCCGGGCGTCGATGGTGAGGATGTTGATCATCTCCAGCTCGTGGCGCTGGCCGATGGCGTAGTCATTGAAATCGTGGGCCGGGGTGATCTTCACGCAGCCGGAGCCGAACTCCGGGTCGACGTAGTCGTCGGCGATGATGGGGATCTCGCGGTTCGCCAAAGGCAGCATCACCGTCTTGCCGATCAGCGCCTGGAAGCGCTCATCGTCAGGGTGCACGGCGACGGCGGTGTCGCCGAGCATGGTCTCGGGGCGGGTGGTGGCGACAATGAGATAGTCTTCGCCGGCCGCTCCCGGCGTCCTGCCTCCCGCGGCACTCGCACGTCCCTGTGCAGCGTCGCTGAGCGGATAACGCAGGTGCCAGAGGTGGCCCTGCTCCTCCTCGGAGACCACTTCCAGATCGGAGACCGCGGTGTGCAGCACCGGGTCCCAGTTCACCAGCCGCTTGCCGCGGTAGATCAGCCCGGTGTCGTAGAGGCGGATGAAGACCTCCTGGACCGCCTTGGAGAGCCCTTCGTCCATGGTGAAGCGCTCGTTCGCCCAGTCAAGCGAGGCACCCAGGCGGCGCAGCTGGCGGGTGATGGTGCCGCCCGATTCGGCGCGCCAGGTCCAGACGCGGTCGATGAAGGCGTCACGACCGAGATCGTGGCGGGTCTTCTGCTCCGCGTTGAGCTGGCGCTCCACCACCATCTGAGTGGCGATACCGGCATGGTCGGTGCCGGGCTGCCACAGGGCGTTGCGCCCGCACATGCGGTAGTAGCGGGTCAGCGTATCCATCAGGGTGTTGTTGAAGCCGTGCCCCATGTGCAGCGTACCGGTGACATTGGGCGGCGGGATCATGATGCAGTAGGGCTCGCCTGCGCCGGCCGGGGCGAAGTAGCCCTGATCCTCCCAGGTGTTGTACCAGCGCTGTTCGATGGCGTGGGGGTCGTAAGTCTTGTCCATCCGGGCCCGATCCGCGTGTTGAACGTTTTCGATAAAAGCAAAGGACCGGGTTGTTCACCCGGTCCGCAGGAAGTGGCTGATTATAGCCATAATTTCTTTCTGACTTAAGGGGGTTTCGCGTCTGACCCGGGTATCCCTTCGTGATGTGCCGTCACCGCGCTCAGGGATTGCAGCTTGAGAGTGAGGAATGATCAGCGTAACTTTCGTGAACCGCTGCGCCCAACGCCGCCGCTGTTTTCTTCCTTGTCTGATGGATTTCGGATATGTGGTACAGGTATCTCGTGTTGTTCGGTAAGCCGGTCGTGAAGCTGCTGGTCGCTATGCTGCTGGCGAACAGCTTTGTCTTCGCCGCGCACGCTGAAACCGAGATTCGCAATGTCGAGGTGCAGAGCGGGGCGGAAATACGGGTCAAACATTTTGCGGGGCAAGGCAAAGCTGCTCTGCTCTGGCTGCCCTCGGAGTACGGCGTAAGGGCCGGTCAGGATGTGACGGCAGCGGCATTGGCATCGCTGGGATACGAGGTCTGGATGGCGGATCTCCATACCGCCTACTTCGTAGCCCCGGGAAGAGAAAGTATTCAGGAATTTCCCGTCGCGGATGTGGTGGAACTGGCCGAGAAGATACTGGCCGCCGGTAAAGAGACCCTGTTCCTGATGGCCTCAGGCAAGGGCGCGGGGTTGGCGTTGCAGACGGCGCGGGAAATGCAGTTGCGCGCCGCGGGGCGCAGGGATCTTCGCGGACTTCTACTGCTTAGCCCGTTTCTCTACCAGGGCAGTCCAAAACTCGGCGAAGACAATCGTTTTCTCTCAGTGGTGCACGAGACCAATCTCCCGGTTCTTGTTCTCCAGCCGACGCTTTCCGAAAAGTACTGGCGCGTGGAAGAACTCGTCGAAGCGCTCGAAGTGGGTGGAAGTCCGGTGACCTATGAAGAACAGAAGGGCGTCCAGTCGGGATTTGAGGCGCGCTCCGCTGACGATCTGTCGGACGCCGAACTCAGTGCCCGGCGCGAACTACCCGCGCGATTGCACCATGCGATGGCAAAAATGGCGAAGATCGAATCCCCGAAACGCGCCGCTGCATCCCGAGACCCGGAGAACTACAGGCGCCAGGCGGTGGCAGAGCCGCGCCTTGCGCCCTATCGCGGACCGCAGGATCTGCCCGACATCGAGCTCGATGATCTGCAGGGAAATCGCCATCGGCTCTCCGCTTATCGCGGCAAGGTGGTGCTGATCAATTTCTGGGCGACCTGGTGTCCACCCTGCGTCAAGGAGATCCCGTCGCTGAATGAGTTGAACAGGAGAATGGCGAATCGGGATTTTCAGCTGCTAACGATCAACGTCGGCGAACAGGAGGCGGTGATCAGGAAGTTTCTTGAGCAACATCCTGTCGACTTTCCCGTCCTTCTCGATAGCAACGGCGAGGCGATCAAGAGCTGGAAGGTGTACGCCTATCCCTCCAACTACCTGTTGGACGGTAACGGGCGCATTCACTATGGCTACTATGGTGCTCTGGACTGGGTGGCGCCCGATGTCATCGACCTCATCCAGACGTTGTTGGAAAAGTAAGCCGGGATCGGGGGCGCTCGAAAGCTTTCAGCGAGTCAGGCGCGGCATGGCGATGCCAGGCAGCGTCGTCAGGATGGATGCCGTCTTGGCCGGATTGACGCGCTCTTTTAGAACCTGTCCAGCCATCGCGGTGATTGCGGTTGCGCGCGTCAAGCATTGCGAATAGATGTTTACGATTTCAGCTGATGCGTGTCGAGGGGATAGCCGCGGTCTTTGTAGAAGCGAAATGCCTCGCGTGCGCGCTGCCGTTCATCATTGCCGGATCCCACCAGTTCGGCGACCCGTTCAAAGCGGCTGAAGAAGGCGGGGACTTCGAGGCTGAGATTGATCAGCACGTCGCAGTTGCCGCGCGGCTCCTCGCTGTGCCCGATCTGAATCGGTGAATCGTCCGCCAGTTCTTGGGTGCACAGCGCGTGGGGGAGGAAACTTTCGTCGCGGTAGGTCCAGAGCAGGCTGTCCAGCGTCTCCGCCTGTTCGCGGGTCGCGGTATGGATGAAGATGCGATGGCCGCGGTCGTAGGCCTTCTCGGTCAGGCGGCAGGCGAGCAGCTCGCGACTGCCGCGACCCTGCTCGGGGAGTACATAGAAATCGATCCTGGTCATAGCGGATTCAACCGTAGGCGCGGCGGAAGCCGCGATTGGCCGCATCGATTCGCGGCTTCCGCCGCTCCCACCGGTATCTCTTGATGAATCAGGTCGCGCTCCTCGACCGATCCAGCAGGTATTGGGTCAGCAACGGCACCGGCCGCCCTGTCGAGCCCTTGGCCTCGCCCTGCAGCCAGGCGGTCCCGGCGATGTCGAGATGCGCCCAGTGGTACTTCTTGGTGAAGCGCGCCAGGAAACAGGCGGCGGTGATGGTGCCGGCCTCGCGGCCGCCGACGTTGGCGACATCGGCGAAGTTGGTCTTGATCTGCTCCTGGTACTCCTCCCACAGCGGCAGTTCCCAGACCCGGTCGCCGGCGTAGGTGCCGGCTTTCAGCAGCTGCTGGGCCAGCGGGGCGTGATTGGCCAACAGACCCGAGGCGTGCTTACCCAGGGCGATGACGCAGGCGCCGGTCAGGGTGGCGATGTCGATTACCGACTTCGGGTGGTAGCGCTCGGCATAGGTCAGCGCGTCGCAGAGGATCAGCCGGCCCTCGGCGTCGGTGTTGAGGATCTCGATAGTGAGTCCCGCCATGCTGGTCACCACATCGCCCGGCTTGTTGGCGGTGCCGCTGGGCAGGTTCTCGCAGGCGGGCACGATGCCGACCACGTTGAGCGGCAGATCGAGCTCGGTGCAGGCCTTGAGCGTGCCCAGCACGCTCGCCGCGCCGCACATGTCGAACTTCATCTCGTCCATGGCGGGTGAGGGTTTGATGGAGATGCCGCCGGAGTCGAAGGTGACTCCCTTGCCCACCAGCACGTGGGGTTTGTCGCCCTTCTTGCCGCCGCCGTACTCCAGCACGATCAGCTTCGGCGGCTCCTGGCTGCCCTTGGCGACCGAAAGCAGTGAGCCCATGCCCAGTTTCTCCATCTGTTTCTGGTCGAGCACCGTCACCCTGAGCTTGGCGTTGCCCCGTGCCAGCTGGCGTGCCTGGGCGGCCAGGTAGGTGGGGGTGCAGATGTTGGCGGGCAGATTGCCGAGTTCCCTGGCCAGCACGCTGCCGGCGCCGATGGCGCTACCGTGGCGAATCGCCTGCTCACCAGCCTTGTGCGCTCTCTTTTCCGTTACCGAGAGGGCGATTTTGCGCAGCGGTCGCGGTGTCTTGTCCTTTTTGGACTTGGTCGTTTCGAAGCGATACGCGCTGGCCGCGGCGATTTCGACGGCCTGGCGGACCTTCCAGTAGCTGTCGCGCCCCTTGATGTCGAGCTCGGTCAGGGTGAGCAGCGCATCGGCCGCGCCGGTCTCCTGCAGCTTGCGCAGGGCGGCGAGGAGGGCTTCGCGGTACTGGCGATCACCGAACTCCGCGGCTTTGCCGCAGCCGACCAGCAGCACCCGTTCCGCCGTGATTCCCGGCACCTGGTGGAGCAGCAGCGTCTGGCCGGACTTGCCCAGGAGATCGCCGCGGCGGATCACCTGGGTGAGATGGCCATTCGCCGCCTTGTCGAGCGCTTCGGCAACGGGCGACAGGCGTTTGCCTTCGTAGACGCCGGCGACCAGGCAGGCGGTGCGCTGTTTTTCGGGAGTACCGCTTTTGATCTGGAATTCCATTACAGCTCCGGGGTTTGGTTTTCAGGAAGGGCGTTCTGACGTAACCTTGCGCAGAGGGGTGTCCGCAGGCGCCAATCAAAACTATCGATTGCGGCAAGTTTATCGCAATGAGCGATTTTATCGAGCGAAACTCCGGCTAAATTTTCAAAGCGAAAACTTCTTGACCGTCATCAACCGTTATCTGCTCAAAGAGTTCAGCAAATCGCTGCTGTCGGTGGCGACCGTATTGATGCTCATCTATCTGAGCAGCCGGGTGGCACCGCTGCTGGCGCGTGTGGCGGCCGGTGAAATGGCGGGCGATGTGATCTTTGCGTTGCTGTTCCTGAAATCGGTCACCAACCTGGCATTGGTGATTCCGCCGGCAGTTTTCATTGCGGTGTTGCTGACCATGGGCCGCATGTATCGCGATAACGAAATCACGGTGCTGAATGCGTGCGGGGTCGGCTATGACAGACTCTACCGCGCGCTGTTGATCTTTATTGTCCCGGTTGTCGTGCTGTTGAGCGGATTGTCGTTCACGGTGGGCCCGTGGGCCGATGCCACCGGCGAACGCATCAAGCAGGACGCAGAGCAACGCGCCGATGTCTCGGGGATCAGCGCCGGCCGTTTCAAGGAATCGGATGACGGCGGGGTGGTCTTCTACACCGAAACGCTCAATCGCGAACAGAACCGCTATCAAGGGGTGTTCATCCAGAATCGCAGCAACGATCGCCTGGGTGTGGTGGTGGCTGAAAGCGGCCAGGAGCGCACCGACCCGGACACTGGCGATCGCTATCTGGTGTTGGCGGATGGGCGACGATTCGAGGGCCACCCCGGCGATGCCGACTACACCATCCTCGATTTCAAGGAATACGCGGTGCGTATCGATGAGCGCGATCCGCAGGCGGACAGAACCATACGGACCAAGGGCCGCCCGACGCGAGAGTTGCTCGCCGAGGGAACGACCTGGGCCTGGGCCGAGCTGCATACCCGCCTGGCTGTTCCGATCAGTGCCCTGCTGCTGGCGCTGCTGGCGCTGCCGCTCAGCTACGCCTCACCGCGGCAGGGGCGCTACGGAAAACTCTTTCTGGCGATCCTCGTCTACGTGGTCTACGCGAACATCCTGGTCATGGCGGAGACCTGGCTGGCCCGTGGTGTCATCCCCTCCGCACTGGGAATGTGGTGGGTGCACATCGGCGTACTGGCCCTGTGGCTGGCATTGCAGGCGCGGCGTTCAGGTCCTGGCTGGCGCAGGTCGGTGGCATGAGAATCCTCGATCGTTACCTGGGGCGCGCGGTATTGCAGGGGTCGCTGACGGTGCTGCTGATTCTGGTGGCGCTGATGACGGTGATCGATCTCGTGGTCGAGCTGGCCGATGTCGGCAGCGGCAACTACGGCCTGTTGCAGGCGCTGGAGTACGTGCTGCTCACCATGCCGCGGCGTGCCTTCGAGATGCTGCCCCTCGCCGCGCTCATCGGCACCCTGATCGGCTTGGGTGCGTTGGCCAACAACAGCGAGTTGGTGGTGGTGCGTGCCGCCGGAGTCTCGGTGCTGCGTATCTTCGGCTCGGTGATGCGGGTCGGTTTTGTGTTGATCGTGGTGACGCTGATTCTTGGCGAAGGCATCTCGCCGGTGACCGACCAGTGGGCACAGGAGCGGCGCGCGGCCGCGTTGTCCAAGGAGTTTTCCAACAAGACCAAACTCGGCTTCTGGGTACGCGAGGGTGATCGTTACATCAACATTCGCCGCATCCTGCCGGGCTCGCGCTTGGTGGATGTCTACGTCTACGAGTTCGATTCGGCGCAGCAGCTGCGTTACTCGCTGCATGCCGCAAGTGGCGTTTACCTGAAGGGCGAGTGGCGGCTGCGCGATGTGGCACGCAGTGAGATCGGGGCAGAGCGGGTCAAGGCGGAGCGTCTTGACGAGATGGTGTGGCGCACCGACCTCGATCCGGAGCTGGTCAAGGTGGTCTCAGTCGAGCCGGAACGCCTGTCCACGGCGGGGCTGCATCAGTATATCGATTACCTGGAACGGAACGGCCTGGAATCCCAGCGCTACCGGATCGCATTCTGGATCCGCGTGCTTGCGCCTGTGGCCACCGTGGTGATGTTATCGTTGGCACTGCCTTTCGTCTTCGGTTCGAACCGTTCGGTACCGGTCAGTCAGAGGGTGCTGATAGGCACGCTGCTCGGCATCGGCTTTCAGATTCTCTCGCGCAGTTTTGGACACATGGGACAGGTGTTCGACCTCAACCCGCTTTTCGCGGCGTCATTGCCGCTGCTGCTTTTTACTGGGTTGGCGGTTTATCTGATGCGCCGCGCTCTATGACAGATTAGAGCCAGCCGCCCGTCACCCAGGCAGCCGTTTCCATCAACGCCCGCGCCACCCCGGCGATCACCAGCGCCACGCCCACCGAAAGTGTCACCGAGTAGAACGCCTCGCGCTGCCCCAGGCTCTTCATCATCACCGCGAAGGTCGAGATGCAGGGGACATAGAAGGTGAGAAAGAGCAGAAAGGTGAGGATTTGCACATCGCTCAGCAACGGACCGATCTCGAAGGTGCCGAGCGCCTGGTAGACCATCAGCAGCGACAGCTCCTTGCGCAGGATGCCGAACAGGATCGGTACGCCAAGTACCACCGGCAGGCCCAGCCACCAGTCGGTGATCGGCATCAGCAGGGTGTTGATCGTGGCGTCTGCGCCGGCATGGCTGAGCAGGGCCAGCACCACGCTACCGCCCACCAGCAGCGGCGTGACGATGGTGAGGATGTCGCTGGTGCGTTCCCAGGTCTGTGCTGTCAGGGACCGGAAGCGGGGGAGTCGATAGGCGGGGATGTTCTGGATCAGCCCCGGCATGGCGTCGCCGAAGCGCGGCGACAGCACGCGCCCCAGTACCGCGATCACCACCAGGGTCATGGCGAAGATGGCGAAGACACCGAGGCCGCCGAGATACTTGCCACCGATGGCGAGGATGACGGCCGAGCGCGCCGAGCAGGGGACGAAGGTGATCAGCAGCGCGGCGACGACCCGCTCGCGCCCCTGACCCATGCGCGCGGCTGCGGAGATGGCCGGGACGTTGCAGCCGAGGCCGAGCAGAAACGGCACCGCCACCCCGCCGTGCAGGCCGATGTGATGGAAACCGCGGTCCACCACGAAGGCGATGCGCTGCATGATGCCCGACTCCTCAAGCGCCACCAGCAGCATCACCAGGGGGATCATGTAGGGCACGACGATGCCCACCAGCCCGATCAGACCGTCGATGACGGCACGCCCGATCACCCCGGTCGTCGATTGCGGCTGCCATTGATCGGCCCACGCGGTGAGCGGTCCCACGCTCCAGCTATCGAGCACGGCGCTCACCTCGAAGACGACATAGAGCACCAGCGCGAAGACAGCGAGGCTGCCCACCAGCCCCCAGCGTGGATGCAGAAACAGCTCGTCAAGCCAGCGCTTCCAGCGACGGTCGTCAGCGCTCCCGCCGAGCCGCGTCGCAGCCTCGTAGAGGGTGGCCGCGCGATGGTGGCGATCGGCATGCAACTCATCGGCCAGGGGTCGCGGCAGGTGCTCTTCGGCAGCGACGCACGCGGCTGCGATCTCGGGAATCACCTGGGGGAAGTGGGCCAGAAGTTCGTCCTGGAAGTAATCGTCGCCAACCGCAAGCTGCATCAACAGCAGGGATTGCGGGACCCGGAAGGCCTTATGCAGCGCCGGACGCGCCAACGTTCTGCCGAGTGGCTGCAGGGCGATCTGCAGATGGGGGCTGGCCGGTTCGGGCAACGGGCATACCTGATTGCGATACGCCGCCACTGCGGCTTCGAACAGGGCGGCTATCCCCTTGCCCATATGGGCGACTGTGGGGATCACCGGCACGCCGAGCTGTTGGCTGAGTGTGTCGGCGTTGATGAACAGTCCCTTGCGCCGCGCCTCGTCGAGGCGATTGAGGGCGATCACCAGCGGACGCCCGAGCAGGCTCAGTTCCAGGGTGAGTTCCAGGCTCGGCTGCAGCGCCGTAGCGTCGACCACCTGAATCAGCACCTGCGGTGGCGCGAACGGCGCCGGCGGCTCGCCGCCCTCGTGACTGCTCACCGGTGGGCGGCGATCGCCCCACAGCAGGTGCTTCAGGGTGACGCGGTCCTCTTCGGGTAGGTGATGCAAAGCATCGATGCTGGGCAGATCCACCACCGAGGCTTCATCAAGCCCGATCTGCACACGCGATTCGCTGAAGTCCTTGCGGGTGCCGAGCAATTCGCCACGATAGATGCTGGTCGAGGAGACCGCCTGGAAAATGGTGCTCTTGCCGCTTTTGGGCAGACCGACCAAGGCGATACGCAGGCGTTGATCGCCGCGCAGCAGCGGGTGGTGCAGCGGGATCGTGGTGGTCTGCGTGGTGGTATCCATTGCAGGGCTGGTGGTCGAGTGCGCTATTGGGCAGCGCGGTCCATGATAGCAGGATGAGTTGGGCGTGCTTTTGGGTACACGGGATTCTAACGGGTCGCGCACCGGCAAAGGGATATCACCGGATGTATAGCCGAACGCGCTTCTTGCGCGCCCTCGCCTTGCTGCATGTCGCTTGTCGTCAGCGTCCTTTGGATATCCGCAGCGATCCCCGCCACAATGGAGGGAAGGTTCGAGAGCTCGCCCTGCAAACGGGTAGAACCTGAGGAACCTATGATCAAGTCTGTTTAGATGGGAGTGCTGTACGGAAGGGGTGAGTTCAAGGCGGAAAGTGCAGGTAATAGCCCGCTATGGCCGAGCTTTCCAACACCGCAATCGTCGCTTCCGGGCAACAGAATCACTGAACACGATTTGATCAGAGGTTCCCTAATGTGACGGGCACTCGGGAAAGCGGGAAGTGTAATGAAAAACGACAGGCCAGCGCGGCATGGACGAAGGGTCGTCACATCGATCCTTGGTACCTTTCTCGTGGTGGTTCTATTGGTGGTGGCGGCCTTCCTCGTCACCGTCTATTTCCTCGAACAGAAGACACGCGATGACGATCTCGCCAAGAGTGCCAGCGCTGTGAGTACACTATTGCGTCAAAAGGTGGAGAAAGAGGCGAAGGCGATGCGCGGCCTGGCTACGGCGCTATTTCACAATCGGGCACTGGAGAAGGCGCTGGCCGTCCATGATCGCCAGGCGCTGCTCGATATCGCGACGCCGCTGTTCGAGACGATCCGCACCGATTACGGGATCACCCACCTCTATTTCACCGGTCCCGATTTGGTGAACCTGTTGCGCATGTATGACCCCCAACAGTATGGCGATGTGATCGACCGGTTTACGGTTCAACGCGCGAAGGAGCTCCAGCAGGTTGTCTATGGCCTAGAACTGGGCCGGCAGGGGACCCTGACGCTGCGCACCGTAATCCCCTGGAAACGCGGCGCGGAACTGCTCGGATACGTGGAGCTCGGTCAGGAGATCGAGCATCTGCTGTTCGATATCCGGGCCACACTCGGTGTGGAACTCCTGGCCTTTGTCGACAAGCAGTATCTGACGCGGGAGCGGTGGGAAGCCGGATTACGGCTGCTTGGCCGGGAAGGGCAGTGGGACGAATTTCGATCCTTTGTGCTGGTTGCGCAGACCCTGGAGCGGATCCCGATCGCGCTCAAGGAGCGGTTCTCGCCCATTCTGGCGAGGGGTGGGGAGATCGAGGTCAGCGATAACCGCAAAGGCCTCTTTTTCGCCAGTCTGCCGCTGACCAATGCCGCTGGTAACGAGATCGGCCGCTTGGTGATCGTGCGCGACGTAACCCGGTTAGAGGCCAACTTCCGCCGCTCGCTGCTGCTGGCCACGCTGGTCAGCGTTTTGGCGGGAGTCTTCGTGTTCCTCTTTTTTCGCAGCGCGTTGGCCCGTGTCGAACGCGACTACCAGCGGCAGCACGAGCTTGAAATGCGCTTGTTGCACATCAGCACCGAACATCAGCGCATGGCTCAGGTAGAGAAGCTCTCAGCGCTCGGTACATTGACCGGCGAGATCGCGCATCAGTTGAATAATCCCCTGGTTGGTGTGGTCAATATGGCCCAGCTGGCAGAGCGTGTGATCGATGATCCGCTGCGGGTCCGCAAATTGCTGGGCGAGATTCGCCAGGCGGGTGAGGACTGCAGAAGCTTCGTACGGCGTATGCTCGAGTTTACCAAGGTCTCGCGCGTTCATCGCAAATCGACAGATCTGTGCGCGTTGGTGCGCGAGACGATCTCGCTGTTTCGCCAGAGCGGCGGACAACAGGTCAGTGTGGAACTCCGGGTGCCCGAGCAGGTCCGGATTGCGGTCGATCCCGTGCTGCTCAGACACGCCCTGTTCAACCTATTGCTCAACGCCTGTCAGGCAATGGGTGGTAAGGGACGCATCTGGTTGACATTGGAACCCGGATACTCTCCTGAGAATGGCCGCCCGGGCTGGATGCTCACTGTCGAGGACGAAGGGCCGGGCCTGGAACCGGAGGTGATGGAGCGCCTATTCGATCCGTTTTTCACGACCCGACCGGAGGGCACCGGTTTGGGACTGCCGGTGGTTCTTTACGTGACGCTACTGCACGGTGGACGGGTGGATGCCGCGAACCGTGAAGAAGGCGGCGCGCGATTTGCAATATGGTTGCCCGACGAGGAGGCGGAGAGAGGCGCTGATGTCGAAAATCCTGATCGTCGACGATGATCGTTACACTCGCGGCCTGCTGCAGGAACTGCTTCAGACCCGACCGACCCAACCGGCCTTTGCCGAGAATGCCGCCGAAGCACGTCGTCTGCTCGTTACCGAGGATTTCAACCTCGTGCTCATGGATCAGCGTCTTCCAGATGGGAACGGGCTGGAATTGCTGCGCGAGATGCGCGAACGGCGCCCCCGCCTTGTTGCGATCCTCATGACCGGCTACGCCGACGTGCGTGATGCGATGGCCTCGGTGCGCGAGGGATTGTTCGATTACCTCACTAAACCCTTCGAGGATCTGGAAGAGCTGGAAAGGGTCATTGACACCGCCTTGGAGCTGGATCGCGCCTACCGGGAGATCGATTCGCTACGCGCTTCGCTGGCGGCGGCAGGGGGTGCACCGGTCCTGATCGGCCAGTCGCCTGTTATGAAACGGCTGATCGAACAAATCCACCAGGTGGCCCACCTGGACGCCACGGTGCTGCTCGAAGGGGAAAGCGGTACGGGCAAGGATCTCGTCGCCAAGGTGGTGCACGCAGAGAGTCAGCGGGCGCAGGGGAAATTCCTCGATGTGAATTGCGGTGCGTTGCCGGAAAATCTGCTAGAAAGTTTGCTTTTTGGGTACGAAAAGGGGGCATTTACCGGTGCGTTGCGCGCCACGCTCGGGTTTTTCGAAAAAGCCGATGGTGGCACCATTTTTCTCGATGAGATTGCCGACATGAGTCCGAAACTCCAGGCAAGTCTGCTGCGGGTCTTGCAGGACGGTCGATTTAACCGGATTGGCAGCACCGAGCCATGTACCAGCAATTTCCGTCTGATCTGTGCCACCAACCGTGCCTTGGCGGCAGAGGTGCAGGCGGGTCGCTTCCGGGAGGATCTCTATTACCGCATCAACGTTATTGTGCTGCGCCTACCTTCACTGCGCGAGCGCGACAGCGACTTGCTGCGCCTCGCCACTCACTTTCTCGATCACTTTAACGAAAAATTCAACAAGCAAGTCGGCCCCCTGTCGACGGATGCCATACGCCGGCTGGAAGCCCACGATTGGCCCGGCAATGTCCGCGAGTTGGAGCATGCCCTGGAGCGACTTGTGGCTCTTCATCCCGGCGGTCCAGTGGATTCGGCACATGTCGTGGGGTGTATCGAAAGGGTAGTGTCCGGCGTTGAAAGTCAGCAGCAGACCGGCGTAGATCCCTACCAGATTGAGCGCCATGCCTTTGAGCGCGATTACCTGGAACGGGTGCTGGAAACAGCTGGAGGCAATGTCTCCGAAGCAGCGCGGCTCTCCGGTATCCCGCGTCAGAATCTCTACGTACGCATGCAGCGATGGGGATTCGTCAAAAAATAGCGACACATGTCACTTGTCAGTGACAATTTCGCGCGTCTATGACCCACCTGTTTAGCCGATCAAGTCAGCCCACTCTTTCGTGTTGCTTGCTCCATCTATCAGAAGCGACGTTGGTATGTCGTTTGCTTGGGTGGATTACGTCAACTATTTGATTCGCGAAAGGGGTACCACAATGAAAACGAAATATTCAGCAGGTGCTGTATTGCTCGCCCTGTTCGGTCTTGTGCTGGTGGCGCCAGTAGCGCCGGTACAGGCCGCGGAGGAGGAGTCCGCGATCGCCCGCGGCGGTAAGCTCTACGACAAGTGGTGGGCAGAGAACGGCACTGTCAAACCTGAAGGCAAGCATGCCGCGTACCCGATCAAGGACGGCAAATACGCCAATCACAACTCTTTCCGTTGCAAGGAGTGTCACGGCTGGGACTATCGCGGCAAGGATGGGGCCTACAAGAGTGGTAGCCATGCCAGCGGTATCAAGGGCGTCAGCGCCATGGCGGGCAAAGACCCGAGTGCTATCGAAGCGATACTCAGGGATAAGAACCACGCCTTTACTGATGCGCAACTCTCCGCGGCGGATCGCCGCGATCTTGCGCTATTTGTCACCAAAGGTCAGGTGGACTATTCACCCTACTATGAAGGCAAGGTTGCAAAAGGAAACGCCGGACAGGGTGAGGCGTACTTCAACACCATTTGCGCCGGCTGCCACGGGCGAGACGGCAAAAAGGTTAGAGATGCGCCGCCGCTGGGATCCGTTGCCGACAACGTACCGGAAATGCTGCACAAGATCCTCAACGGTCAGCCCAACGAAAGTATGCCGGCGTTGCGGGCTTTGGATGTGAAGATCGCTGTCGATCTCGCCACCTATATGCAGACCTTGCCGAGTGAATAGCGGCAGCGGAACGCGTCAGGCATGAGGCAATCGATCGGTGCCACCAGCCGCTGGGGCAAGCGGCTGGTGGTGATTTTTTTGTCCGGGACGGTGTTCGGCATTCTCTTCTGGGGGGGGTTCAATACCGTGTTGGAGCTTACCAACACGCAGACCTTCTGCATCTCCTGCCACGAAATGGAGCGGACGGTCTATCAGGAGTACCTTACTTCTCCCCATTACAAAAACGCCTCAGGCGTCAGGGCGACCTGTCCTGACTGTCACGTGCCGCGCGACTGGGGAGCCAAGGTCTGGCGCAAGATCCAGGCGACCAACGAGCTCTATCACAAGGTGCTCGGCACCATCGATACGCCAGAGAAGTTCGAGGCCAAACGCAAGGAGCTGGCCGAGCATGTATGGGCGACGATGAAGGCTAATGACTCGCGTGAATGCCGCAACTGCCACAGTTACGACAGCATGGATTTCCACAAACAGAAAGCGCGAGCGCGAGAAAAGATGGAAAAGGCCCAAGAGCGTGGCGAGACCTGCATCGAGTGCCACAAAGGTGTAGCCCACAAAAAGCCACCCGAAGAGCGGGATGATTGAATCTTAGGGAACCTCTGATCAAGTCGTGTTCAGTGATTCTGTTGCCCGGAAGCGACGATTTCAGTGTTGGAAAGCTTGGCCATAGCGGGCTATTACCTGTATTTTCCGCCCTGAGCTCGCCCCTTCTGAACAACACTCTCATCTAAACAGACTTGATCAGAGGTTCCTTGGCTGCGGTGCGTGTGTCACCGCGGGTCCGGTTTTTGAGGACTACCCGCCTCTGTCTGATCGATCGAGTCGCGTACGCGACCAACGGTCATGCCAGGCGCGCCGTTGCGGGTCGATCAGTATCCACCAGAATCCCAGACCGGCGGGCAGCAAGGATAGAATGGCGGCGAAGAAGCGCAGGGTCGCCTTGGCCCAGGTGACGCGCACGGGGTCAACACCAACCACCCGGATGCGCCAGGCGCGCATGCCGATGGTCTGCCCGCCGTGGGTCCAGAAGCCGGCGAAATACCCGTAAGCGACCAGTACCGCGGCGATCTGCAGGACCGCCTTGCCGATGTTATCGAGCGGTTCGCCGAAAATCTGCAGCACCACGAATGCCGTGATGAACACCAACGCGAAAACGATAAGGGCGTCGTAAACCATCGCGGCGAGCCGCCGCACAAGACCTACGGACGGGTGATCCTCACTGGCCTCAGGCAATGGTCACCTCGGGTGCGAGGTAGACATCCTGAATGGCGTTGAGCAACTCGACACCATCGCTCATCGGTTTCTGGAATGCCTTGCGCCCCGAAATCATCCCCATGCCCCCGGCGCGCTTGTTGATGACCGCGGTGCGCACCGCCTGCGCCAGGTCGTTGCTGCCCGAGGCGCCGCCGGAGTTGATCAACCCGGCGCGGCCCATGTAGCAGCAGGCCACCTGATAGCGGGTGAGGTCGATGGGGTGATCGCTGGTCAGCTCCTCGTAGACCTTTTTGTGCGTCTTGCCGAAGTTGATCGCGGTGTAGCCGCCGTTGCCCTCGGCCTGCTTCTGTTTGACGATATCGGCCTCGATGGTGGCCGCCAGGTGGTTGGCCTGACCGGTGAGATCGGCGGCGGTATGGTAGTCGATCCCCTCGTGCTTGAAGGCCGGATTGCGCAGGTAGGCCCACAGCACGCAGACCATGCCCAATTCGTGGGCGTAGGCGAAGGCTTCGCTGATCTCCTGGATCTGCCGCCGCGACTCTTCGGAGCCGTAGTAGATCGTGGCACCCACCGCGATGGCGCCCAACTCGAAGGCCTGCTGTACCGAGGCGAAGAGCGTCTGGTTGTGCATACTGGGGTAGGTGAGCAGTTCGTTGTGGTTGAGTTTGACCAGGAACGGGATCTTGTGGGCGTATCTGCGCGATACCGAACCCAGTACCCCGAGTGTCGAGGCGACGCCGTTGCAGCCGCCCTCGATGGCGAGGCGCACGATGTTCTCAGGATCGAAGTAGATCGGGTTGGGGGCGAACGAGGCGCCCGCCGAATGCTCGATGCCCTGGTCCACCGGCAGCAGCGAAAGATAGCCGGTACCTCCCAGGCGACCGGTGTTGAACAGCGTCTGCAGATTGCGCAGCACCTGGGGCGGTCGGTCGGAGCCTGAGACCACGCGATCGACAAAATCGGCGCCCGGCAGGTGAAGGGTATCGTGCTTGATGCCGGTGCACTGATGGTTGAGCAGGTATTCGGCCTCCTCACCCAGAAGACTGCTGATCGTGGCCATGGAATCACTCCTTCACTGGCGGGCTGACGGGCAAAATGTTATCAAACCAGTATAGGCGCCATCAGTGAACAGCAGAAGGTGACGAATGGGAGGGGACGATATTTGAAATCCGCATTGCTCGTACCGTTCGTAACCGCAGGTGATTGTCGGCGGTAGCGGTGGATATCACGCAGTTGCAGGCTGATCCCCGCACCCAGGTTGAGGTATGTCAACCGCCGGTGAGGTGTGGGAGGCTCGATGGGGTTCGCCGCGCGCGTGGCGCACCGGCCCTGCTCCTCGCCGTGTGGGTGTTTGCCGGCAGCCTCCCAGCCTTTGCCATTGAAATGAGCACGGGCGTACGCGACGATGGGCGGGCCTATTGGCGAATGGATGCACAAGGGTTCCAGGTCGAACTGGTCCAGCTGCAGCCGAATCAGGTGCGCGCTTTCTATATCGCGCGGGGTTTCAGTGCCGAGCAGGCTGAATCACTGGCGGTCACCTGTCTCATGCAGATGATCGTGCGGAATGCACAACCGACCGGGGCGCAGCCGATTCAACTGCCACTGGCACACTGGGGGGTCCACACCGCGGCCGGCCGGCAGCCGCTGCGGCTTACCGGCGACTGGGATACGCTCTGGGACGCGCAGGGCACGGCGCCCGAAGCACGGCTGGCATTTCGCTGGGCGTTGTTTCCGGTTGACCAGACCTTCCACCCTGGGGATGGCAACTGGGGCATGATCACTACGGGTCTGGCGGTCGGGACCCGATTCGACCTGCTCATGCAGTGGATGCGGGGAGCACAGACCGAAACGGCGGCGATGAGATCGCTGCAATGCGCCGCTGACACCCGATGAGGAGGGGCATGAATAGAAAACAATGGCCGGTCATCGGGCTGGTCCTGTTCCTGGTGACAGGACTGCTTCCAACCGCGGTCTACCCTCAGACGTTGAGCAGTATCCCCGGTGCACCCCTGGCGCATGAGTTTGCGTTGCGGGATCTGGATGGAAAGATCCACCGCCTCTCGGATTACCGCGGCAAGGTGGTGATCGTGAACTTCTGGGCCACCTGGTGCCCACCCTGCCGGCGCGAAATGCCGTCGATGCAGCGGGCCTGGGAGCAGTTGCAGTCCCAAGGCGTGGTCATGCTCGCCGTCAATGTCGGACAGAAGGAAGAACAGGTGTGGTCGTACGCTGCCGCGGCGCAGCTCACCTTTCCGATTCTGCTCGATGAGTACGGAAAAACCAGCAGCAGCTGGCCGGTGATCGGATTGCCGACCACCTTTGTGATCGATCCTCAGGGGCGTCTGGTCTATAAAGCCGTCGGGGATCGCGAATGGGATGACCCGGCGCTGCTCGATCCGATTCGCGCCCTGGCAGACCAGGCGCATACCACTTGAAGTCAACCTCCCTGGCGGACCAGCGGTTTCCCGGTCGCGCCGCGCCTGCCAGCGCTGACTCCCCTCAAAGCCTAGCGACTCAATAGTCCCGGTATTCGCGAAACACGCGCAGCTCATCATGCCTGCCGATGCTGACCACGGTGTAGGGATCCTTACGATTCCCCATCTCCATCCCCGGCGAGCCGACCACCATGCCGGGCACGGCGAGGCCCTTGATCTGCGGGCGTTGGGTGAGCAACCGCCTGATATCTGTGGCGGGCACATGACCTTCAATGAGGTAGCCGTCGATCGTGGCGGTGTGGCATGAGCGCACCGCACCGGGTACCCCCAGGTGATCCTTGATGGGAGTCATGTCCGCTTCCGTGTGATCCTCAACCGTGAAGCCATGGTTGCGCAAATGTGTCAGCCAATTCTTGCAGCAGTCGCAGGTGGGGCTGCGATAGACAGTGATTACCGAAGGGGTGGTGTTCGCATCTTTGGATGCACCGTTCTCCTCGGCGACGGACGTTTGCACGCCAAGGAGGGAGGCGGTAAGGAGCATTGCCAGGGAAACAAGTGTGTATTTCATTGGATCTACCCTCCGGGAGTGCATGTCGTTCGCGAACGCATAGTATGGTTTCTCAATGATAGAGGCGTCACGCCCTGCCGAGTTCCCTGCGGACCTGCGTGGAGCGCTGCTTGCACAATGCCATGGATCTACTTCCTGTTGTTCTTCCAGTCACGCACCACGATCACCGTGCAGTGGGCGTGACGCGTCACGCGCTCGGCGGTGGAGCCAAGCAGAAAGCTCCCTATCTTGCCCAGCCGTTGGCTGCGGATCACGATCAGGTCGATCTCGCGTTGCTTGGCCTCGCGCAGGATCTGTTCGTAGGCACGGCCCTCGCCTATCGTGGTCGCTACCTTGATACCGGCCGGGATGTTCTGCTCCACCCACTCGGCGAGTTTCTCATTGGTCTCCCTGGTCGCGGTTTCGCGTGCCGAAGCCGGGAAATAGGAGGCGACCACCGGCATGCCGAATCCGGGCAGTACGTGCATGACAATCAGCTCGGCACCGTCGCGGCGTGCAAAATCGAGTGCCACCTCCAGCGTGTCTTCGTTGGCGCGCGGCCCCTGCAGGGCGACGGGGAGCAATATCCGTTTGAACATGATCGATTCCTCGTTACGGCAATGGCACTGTGGTTAGGCGGTTTCCTCAGCTTCGCGGAGCTTGCGACGTGCCTTCTGCATCGCGTAGAACGCGCCGTAGGTGATCAGGCAGGCGGCCTGAACGATCTCGCGGGTCACCGGCAGTGCATCCTCGATGATGCCGGGCCGGAACATGAACAGGGCGAGCGCCAGTAACAGCAGGCGTTCGAACCAGTTGCAGTGATCGGCCGCGTAGCCCTGCATGAACGAGGCGAAGGCGAACATGGCGGCGAGCGACACGACGAAGACCCAGCCGATCTTGACGATGCTGTCGAGCCAGATGATCTCACCGCCGGCACCCACACCGGCGATCATCAGCAGTTCGGTATTGAAGAGGAAGATGAACGGCAGGATGGCGGTGCGCAGATCGTAGGTAAATCCCTGGATGCCGGTGATGATGGGATCGCTGCGCGCAATGGCTGCCGCGGCGTAAGCGGCCAATCCCACCGGCGGCGTGTCGTCGGCCAGAATGCCGAAGTAGAAGACGAACAGGTGCGCGGCGATCAGCGGGAACACCAGGCCGGCGTCACCGCCCAGATGAACGATCACCGGCGCGGTCAGCGTCGCCATGATGATGTAGTTGGCCGTGGTGGGAAGACCCATGCCGAGGATCATGCTGGTGATGGCGGTGAGGATCAGCATCAGGTAGACGTTGCCGAAGCTGATCACATCGATCACGTTGACAAAACGCCCCACCAGTCCGGTGATGGTGACGACGCCGACGATGATGCCCGCAGCCGCCGTCGCCACACCGACCGAGATCATGTTGCGCGCACCGGCGATCAGGCCGTTCCAGATATCCATGACGCCGTCTTTGAGCGCGGCGACAAGAAGGGCGCCGACAGCGGTGTTGGTATCGAGCGTGCCTGCCTTGCGATGCGCGCTGAACGCCAGCCAGGCGATGATCGGACGCTGGATGAGCATGATCACGACAATGGATTGAATCGCATGCAACGCCGCGGTGATGGCCGAGTAGCGCAGCACCACCAGGTAGGTGATCAGGACCAGCAAAGGAATGAGATAGTGGATGCCGCGCAGGAAGGTTTTCAGCAGCTCCGGCAGCTCATCCTTGGACAGCGCACGAATATCGAGCTTCATCGCCTCGAGATGCACCACGTAAAACAGTGCGAGATAGGAGATCAGCGCCGGGATGATCGCGGCACGTACCACATCGATGTAAGGGATGCCGATAATCTCGGCCATGATGAATGCGGCCGCACCCATGATCGGCGGCATCAGCTGGCCGTTGGTGGACGCGGCCACCTCCACGGCGGCGGCCTTGTGTGCGGGCAGACCGACCTTTTTCATCAGCGGAATGGTGAAGGTGCCGGTAGTGACCGTATTGGCGATGGATGAGCCGCTCACCAGACCGGTGAGCCCCGAGGCGACGATGGCCGCTTTGGCCGGACCGCCGCGCAGTCCGCCGAGCCCCGCGAACGCGACGTCGATGAAGTATTTTCCGGCACCGGCTTTGTCGAGCATCGCGCCGAACAGTACGAACAGGAAAACGAAACTGGTCGACACGCCCAGCGGCACACCGAAGATGCCGGTGTCCGAGAGGTACATGTCGTTGATAACGAAGTCGAGCGGGATGCCGCGGTGGCGCAGAAATTCCGGCAGGTAGGGGCCAACGAAACAGTAGGCGATGAAAATCATCCCTAGAATCGGCAACGCCGGACCGAGTGCGCGCCGTGCCGCCTCGAGCAGGAAGACGAGCATGACAACACCCATCCAGACATCGAGTTCACTCGGCAGCCCCGAGCGCTGGATGATGTTCTCGTAATCCCACCAGATGTAGAGCGCAGCAGCTGCCGCGATGGCAGCGAAGAGGAAATCGTAGATCGGAATGTAGTCGCGGTTGGAGCGTCGGGCATCGAAATTTGGCCAGACCTTGCGAATCAGCAGCAGCCACCTGGGCGGGCTCGATTCCTTGTAGAGCGGGTAGGCGAGAAAGACCAGGCAGATGGCAAAGGCCAGGTGCCAGGACCGCGCGATGATCGCGTTGATCGGCTGGTAGGCGATGTAGAGCTGAAAGACCGACCAGACGACACAAAGTCCGACTATCAATGCCGCCGTGAAGCGGTTGACCGGCTCGCGTGGTCCGGTCTCGACCTCGGCGACGATCTCTTGAGCCTTGGTGTTGGCGACGACATCGGGGATATCACGCGCACCGGGCTTGCTTGGGTCGGTCATGCTCCAGTCCCTTGTCGTTTATGCGTGCGGCGCTGGTATGCGGTGGCACCGGGGATGTTTAAGGGCTGTAAATGACAGGGGAGAGCGACGCTCTCCCCTGTGGTAACGGCGTTAGCCTAGAGCGTACTGGGCAGCTTCCAACCACGTTCCTTGTAGTATTTTGCCGCACCCGGATGCAGCGGCGCTGAAAGTCCGCCGAGCATCTCCTGGGGCTCCAAATTCTTGAAGGCAGCGTGAGACGCACGCAGTTCGTCGATGTTCTCGAAGATGATCTTCGTCACGTCGTAGATCATCTGCTCCGAGGCTTCGGCGCTGGCTACCACGGTAGCCTTCACGGCGAATGTCTCGACCGGTTTGTCCACTCCCTTATAGGTGCCGGGCTTGATGGCGGTCATCACGTAGAAGGGCTTGTCGCTGATGAACTCCTTGATGCCCTTCGAATTGACCGGTACGAGGGTAATGTCGGTCGAGTTGGCCGGTTCCTCGATGGCGGCGCTCGGATTGCCCACCGTATAGAAGAAGGCGTCGATCTTGCGGTCGACCAGTGCGCGCGAAGCGTCGTGCTGCTGCAGACCTTCGGACTGCATGTCCTTGTCCTTGTCGATACCGTAGATCTTCAGTACGTCTTCGGCGTTGCCGCGCTGTCCGGAGCCGGGGTTACCGATATTGACCCGCTTGCCCTTGAGGTCGCTGACCATCTTGATGCCGGAATCCTTGCGGGTCACCACCAGCACGGTTTCGGGATGCATGCTGAAGACGCTGCGCAGGCCCGTGACAGGATTGCCCTCCCAATCGGCTGTGCCTTTGTAGGCCTGGAAATTGCGATCCGACTGCGCCACACCGAAATCGAGCAGACCGCGATTGACGGCGTTGATATTGAACACCGAGCCCAGCGCCGGACGTCCGACACAGTTGTACTTGCCGTCGGAGTGCTTGTTGATCAGATTGCAGACGTGGAGCGCTACCTGGTAATAGACGCCGGTGACTGAGCCACCACCGATCAGCAGGTCCTGGGACGCGCGAACGGGAGTCGCGCTGACCGCGAGTGCTATGACGGTGGCAGAAAGAAAAGCCTGAAAAATCCTGTGCATGGTGCCTCCTAATGTGTTTGGCTTTTATCGATGAGACGGTGATCACGAATACGCGTGCACCGAGAAATGACAGGCCGGGGGTGATGCCGCCCATACTCCTTTAGCCTAGCTGCAAATGGGGGAGTTACAAGCCGGCCTGGATTCTGGTGCCGGCGATATTGCACTGCGTCACAAGGCGCGAACCCAGTTGCAGAGTCGATCGATGGCGGTCAGCACGGCGCCGCAGTGCTGGTCGAGGAAGTCATCCGGCAACTCCACGTCCAGCGCTACGGTCTCGGCGCTGACCAGCGCACGCCCCCCGTCAAAGTCGACAAAGGCCATGCGTGCCGTGAACTCATCGGCGGGTCGGCCGAACTCGCTGCCGGGCAGCATCGCGACACCCGTCTCTTCCAGCACGCGTTCGCAGAACTGGGCGCTGCTCTGTATCCCGATGCGGGAAAAGGCTTCGCCAAACGGCGCGAAATCGGGAAAGACGTAGAAACCGCCCTGCGGTTTATCCACCTGAACCCCCGCGCGCTGCAGACGGGTCGCAACCTCATGGCCGAGGCGTTTCAGCACGCGCCGGCTGTTGCACAGGTAGCGTTCGATTTCGATGCCGCCTTCGTAGGCGCGCACCGCGGCGTGCTGGATCGGCGCGCTGGTGGAGGTGAAGGTCTCGCTGGCAACCACGGACATGGCGTCCTGCAGCCAGCGCAGGTTGTGCGGAAAGGTGAAGGTGCCGAGGCGCCAGCCGCCGGCGCCACACCATTTGCTCAATCCGGCGCTGATGATGGTGCCTTCGGGGTAGAAGCGCGCGATGGAGGCGTGCTGACCCTCGAAATGCATCTCGCCATAAATCTCGTCGGAGAGCAGGATCACGCGGTAATGGCGTGCCACCTCGGCCAGGGCCTCCAACTCGTCGAGGGCAAAGGTCATGCCGCTGGGATTGTTGGGGTAGTTGAGGATGACGATGCGCGGGCGCTTGGGATCCTTGCGACAGAGTGCATCCAGACCGGCGGGGGTCAGGCGCCAGCCATCCTCGGCGCGTGTCGATACCCAGCGGATGTGGCGCCCGATGATCATCGCCTGCGGCGCGTAGGAGACCCAGCTGGGGGTCGGAATCACCAGATCGCCGTAGTAGACGAGCTGTACGAGAAACATCAGCTCCTTGGAGCCGGGGCCGATCAGGACATCCTCGCCCGAATAGTCGACGCCCTCCTGGCGACGGTGATAGTTGGCCACCGCGTCGCGCAGTTGGCGCAAGCCCTTGACCGGCAGGTAGTCCTTCTGATGGGCGTTGGCCTTGAGCTCTTCGATGACCGGCATAGCGACCGGAAAGGGGGATTGACCCAGGCCGAGTTTGAAGACTTCACGACCTTCGTGGCGGAGCTGGGCGCAGCGCTCGTTGATCGCCAACGTGGCGGATTGCGAGAGTTCGCGCACGTTGAGATTGAGGTGAACGTCGGGGTAATACGCTTCGTTGAAAGCCATGGTGTCCCTCTTCGTTGGCGCGGTCACAAAGGGATCAATCGTTGGTCTCCGCCAATATCCAGCCGCGTTCCAGGTAGTAGCGCTCGGCGCCCGGGTGCAGCGCTGCGGTGAGCGAGGCGAGCATGATGTTGGGTGTGAGTCCGTGTAGCGCCGGATGCAGGCCGCGCAGTTCGTCGAGGTGCTCGAAGACGATGCGTGTCACGTCGTAGACCAGCTCCTCGGGTGTGTTGGTACTGCTGACCAGCGAGGCCCGCACGCCATACGTGGGTGTTGCCTGGTCGTTGCCCGGATAGGTTCCGGCCGGTATCTCCGTCATCATGTAATAGGTCTTGCCTGAGACGAAGTGCAGAATCGCCTCTCCGTTCAGCGGAATGAGCACCAGCTCCGTTTGAGTGGCAGGCACCTGAATCGCGTCGCTGGGATTCCCCGCGGTATAGAAAAAGGCGTCGATCTCGCCGTCGACGATGGCGCGTGCGGCTTCATGCTGTTGCCACTCGGAGGCCACCAGATCCTTCGCGAGATCGAAACCGTGCAGACGCAGGATATCTTCGGCATTACCCCGTTGGCCCGATCCCGGATTACCGATATTGACCCTCTTGCCACGCAGATCCTCGATGCTGCGGATGCCCGAGTCGCGCCGGGCCACCAACATCACCGTCTCGGGATGCAGGCTGAAAACGCTGCGCAGGCTTTCCGTGGGTTTGCCCTGCCAGTCCGAGCGTCCCAGCGTGGCCTGCCAGTTGCGATCGGATTGCGCCATACCGAAATCGAGCAGGCCGCCGGTTACGGCGTTGATATTGAATACCGAGCCGAGCGCCGGGCGTCCGCTGCATTGGTATTTGCCGCCGGAATAGCGATTGACCAGGTCGCAGATGTGCTGGGCGACGCCGAAATAGAGCCCCGTGATCGAACCCGCTCCGATCATGATTTCCTGACGGGCGTTGCTGGGCGGTGCCAGCAGAATCATGGCCGCTGTCATCAGTGTCATCACGGTGCGTTGGAGTCTCATGGCGATGGGCGGTCCGGATTCATTTGAGGCTGTTGGAAGTCGCTACCTGTTGCATAAGCCTAGCCATTATCGAACGACTTGCGAAGAAAAAGGGCGGATCCAAAGAGAAGGGCGGCAGCCACAGTGTGGCTCCGCCCTCATCAGATGGCGCTCCCTAGGGGACTCGAACCCCTGTTACCGACGTGAGAGGCCAGCGTCCTAGACCACTAGACGAAGGGAGCTAAAAAGAAATCGCCTCCAACTGCGGGAGGCTTTGAGCGCGTGGTAGTATACGCGCACTTTACCCCCCTGTGAACATGGTCGAGCCTCCTGGGCTGACACGTTACCGCTACGCTCTCGCCAACGCTGCCGGAGGTGCACGATTTCCGAACCACTCATCATTTCGCGATCCGAACACATCGTTTCGCGGGCCAATATCAGCGAAAACTCCCTCAAGGTGCTCTATCGGTTGCGCGGCGCCGGGTATCAGGGATATCTGGTCGGTGGCGGTGTCCGTGACCTGCTGCTGGGACGGGAGCCCAAGGATTTCGATATCGCCACCGACGCCAGGCCGGAGGAGATACGCGAGCTGTTCCGCAATTGCCGTCTGATCGGGCGGCGTTTTCGCCTCGCGCACGTGCGCTTTCGCAATGAGGTCATCGAAGTGGCGACCTTCCGCGCTTTGCACGAACAAGGGGATGATGCCGATGAGGAATCGGAAGAGCGGGAGATAGAGAACGGCCGCATTCTGCGTGATAACGTTTTCGGCACCATCGAAGAAGACGCGTGGCGCCGTGATTTCACGGTCAATGCGCTCTTCTACAATGTCGATGACTTCTCGGTTGTGGATTATGTCGGTGGAATGGCCGATCTCAACGACGGCGTGTTACGCCTGATCGGCGATCCCGAACAGCGCTATCGTGAGGACCCGGTGCGCATGCTGCGTGCGGTGCGCTTTGCCGCCAAGTTGGGTTTCATCATCCACCCCGGTACCGAAGCACCGATCGCCCGCCTGGCATCGCTGCTGCTTGAAATCCCGCCCGCGCGTCTCTTTGAAGAGGTATTGAAGATCTTTCTCGGCGGCTATGCTGTGCAGACCTTCGAGAAGCTGCGTCACTACGGGCTCTTCGCCCACCTGTTCCCGCAAACCGAGCGCAGTCTCGCCCACGAGGAGAAGGGGTTCCCCATCACTTTCGTGGCACGCGCCCTGGAGAATACCGACAATCGTATCGCCGAGGGCAAGCCGGTGACGCCGGCGTTTCTCTTCGCCGCATTGCTGTGGGAGCCGGTGCGCGAGCGCGCGGCCCAATTGCGAACGGAGGGTGCGGATGAGCAGGTGGCGACGCAGCAGGCCGCGGACGAGGTGCTGGCACGGCAGATCGAGCGGGTGTCCATTCCGCGCCGGTTTTCCGTGCCGATGCGCGAGATCTGGCAGTTGCAGTGGCGATTGGCACGGCCGGGGGGCAAGCGTGCCTGGCGGCTGGCAGCTCATCCGCGCTTTCGGGCGGGCTACGACTTCCTGCTGCTGCGCGCCGAGTCGGGAGAAATCGAGCCTGCGATGGCGGAGTGGTGGACGCGCTTCCAGGAAGGCGATCATACCGATCAACAAGGGATGGTCGACAAGCTGAGCACGCCGCGGCGCAAACCGCGGCGCCGGTCACGCCGGCGAAAATCCTCCGACACACCCTCCGGCGAGGCATGAGTCCACGCGTTCGGCGAGTACGCGCCTTTGTCGGATTGGGCGGCAACCTGGGCGACGCGGCGGCCACGCTGCACGCTGCGATCGCGGCACTGCGCGAGTGGCCGCAGATCGATCTGGGCGCCTGTTCCGGCCTCTACCGTAGCGCCCCGCTGGGACCGCAGGATCAACCCGACTACCACAACGCGGTCGCAGAGCTGTTTACCGGGCTCCCGGCGGATGCCCTGCTGGCGGGGTTGCAGCGCATCGAACTCCGTTTCGGCCGCGAACGCACCGGGGTGCGCTGGGGGCCGCGCACGCTGGATCTCGATCTGCTGCTCTATGGCGATGCGGTCATTGGCAATCCAAGGCTCACTGTTCCGCATCCGGGGCTGCGCGAACGCGCCTTCATCTTGTATCCTCTGCACGAGATTGCGCCGACGTTGGCGCTCCCCGGGGGCGAGCGAATTTCCGATCTGTTGGAGCGGGTTCCAGCGGACGGACTGCAACGCGTTGATGGATCCGAATGACCAGCATGATTGCCAAAGAGCAACCACACTATATCGTTGTCGAAGGGCCTGTCGGTGTGGGCAAAACCAGCCTGGCGCGGCGTCTGGCCGAGACTTACGAGTCCGACCCGCTGCTGGAGAACGTCGACGACAACCCCTTTCTCGAGCGCTTCTACCAGGATCCGCGCAGTGCTGCGCTGGCGGTGCAACTGCAGTTTCTCTTCACCCGGTCCCAACAGGTCCAGGCGCTGCGCCAATCGGATCTGTTCCGCCCCTCGTTCGTCGCCGATTTCATGTTGGAAAAGGACCGGCTCTTCGCTCAGCTGACCCTCGACGAAAATGAGCTGCGGCTCTACGAACAGGTCTACGAGCGGGTCGAGATCGACGCGCCGATCCCCGATCTGGTGATCTATCTGCAGGCTCCCGTGGACGTGCTGGCGCGACGCATCGCCCAACGCGGCCGACGCTCCGAGCGGGCGATCGATGCGGGCTACCTGACGCGCCTGTCGGAGACTTACACCCGGTTTTTCTACCACTACGACGCGTCGCCGCTGCTGATTGTCAACGCGGCCGGCATCGATCTGGTCAATAACGATCGCGACTATGAACAGCTCTTGCAGCAGATCCGCGGGATCCGCAGCGGACGTCACTATTTCAATCCCGCCCCGATTGCGCTGTAACGCACCACTCAAAGATTTCTCGTCTGATTAAAGAGTAACCACTTGAAATGCTTTGTTTATTTTTCTGTGTTCTCAGTGACCTGGCACGAGCATCATGGCGGGAAGTTTTTATTTCCGGTTCTTGCAGCTCCCGGCTGTCGGCGCTTGACCGCCACGGATTGCTGTGGTGCACTGCAAAAAACTGACGCTGGTTTAAACCAAGGGCGCGTTATAATACGCGCCTTTCCCTTTGGCGGGTGGTTATGAGTTCGCACGCGGAACAGAAGAATTCGGCAGTGACCGTCTCACGGTTGGCCAAGATCAAACAGGCCGGGGAGAAGTTCGCCTGCCTGACGGCCTACGACGCCAGTTTCGCTGCTCAGTTGGAGGCGGCCGGTGTCGAGGTGATCCTGGTCGGCGATTCCCTGGGCATGGTGGTGCAGGGGTACGAGACCACGGTGCCGGTCACCATCGAAGAGATCATCTACCACACGCAGTGCGTGGCCAGGGCACGGCAAAACGCCCTGTTGATGGCCGATATGCCCTTCATGACCTACGCCACCCCCGAGCAGGCGATCCACAATGCCGCGCGGCTGATGCGCGAGGGCGGGGCGCAGATGGTCAAGCTCGAGGGAGCGGCGATTCAGGTCGAAACCGTGCGTGAACTCGCGGCCAGGGGCATTCCGGTCTGCGCGCATATCGGTCTCCAGCCCCAACTGATCCATAAGCTCGGTGGTTACCGGGTACAGGGCCGCGAGACCGATGCGGCGCGCGCCATGGTCGCCGATGCCATTGCGCTGCAGAATGTCGGTGCCGATATCCTGCTGCTGGAGTGCGTTCCCACCGCACTCGCTGCGGAGATTACCCAGACGCTTTCCATTCCGGTCATCGGCATCGGCGCCGGTCCCGAAACCGACGGTCAGATTCTGGTGCTCTACGACATGCTGGGCATCACCTTCGGCCGCAAACCGAGCTTCGTCAAAGACTTCATGGTCGACACGGGCGATATCGGCGCCGCGGTGCGCGCCTACGTCACTGCCGTCAAGAACGGTACCTTCCCGGCACCAGAACACAGCTTCGAGTGATGCAAACGGTAACTACAGTCGCCGATCTCAGGGCGGCGGTGGCCGGGTGGCGCACCGCCGGTCAGCGGGTGGCACTGGTGCCAACCATGGGGAATCTGCACGAGGGGCACCTGCAACTGGTCGATCGTGCCCGTGCGCTGGCCGATCGGGTGGTGGTGAGCATTTTCGTCAATCCGACTCAATTCAGCCCCAATGAAGACTTTGCGCGCTATCCCCGTACGCTCGAAAGCGATAGCGCAAAACTGGAACCACGCGGTACCGATCTGATCTTCGCGCCCTCGGTGGAAGAGGTCTATCCCGAAGGCACCGCGATGCGCACCCGCGTGGAGGTGCCGGGGCTCTCCGACGAATTGTGCGGTTCGTTTCGCCCCCATCACTTCGCCGGCGTGGCAACGGTGGTGACCAAACTGTTCGGCATGGTGCAGCCCGATGTGGCGGTCTTCGGCACCAAGGATTTTCAGCAGTTGCTGGTGATTCGCCACCTGGTGGTCGATCTGCACCTGCCGGTGGCCATCGAGGGGGTGACGACGGTGCGCGAGCCCGACGGGCTGGCCATGAGTTCGCGCAATGCCTATCTGTCGGCGGAAGATCGGCAGACGGCGACGGCGATCAATCGCTGCCTGCGCCACACCGCCCAGCGCCTGCTGGCCGGGGAGCGTGATTTCGCCGCCCTGGAGGCCGAAGGCGCGGCGGCGTTGCAGAGCGTGGGTTTCCGTCCCGACTACTACGCCGTGCGCCGTTCGGTGGATCTCGATCTGCCCGCGCCTGAAGACAAGGATTTGGTGGTGCTCACCGCTGCTCATATAGGCGGCGCGCGCCTGATCGACAACCTGCCGGTACAGATCCCCTGAGCGGCGGGCGAGCAACTCAAACCGGGGAGCAATGCCGATATGATAGTGACGCTACTGAAATCCAAACTTCATCAGGCGCGGGTGACCCACGCGGAGCTGGAGTACGAGGGCTCGTGCGCCATCGACAGTGACCTGATGGAGGCCGCGGGCATCCACGAATACGAGATGCTGCACATCTACAATCTGGCCAACGGCGAGCGGTTCAGTACCTACGCGATCCGCGGCGAGGCGGGTTCCGGGATCATCTCGGTCAATGGCGCGGCGGCCCACAAGGCAAGTCCTGGCGATCGGGTGATCATCTGCGTCTACGCCCAGCTCAATCAGCAGGAGCTGCTGAACCACAAGCCGCGTCTGGTCTATTGCAACGAGCGCAACGAGATCGCACGCCAGAGCAACGCGATTCCCGCTCAGGTCGCCTGAACAAAACAGTCCGGCCTGTAAAGAGGCCTGCCCCTCGAGGCAGGCCTTTTTATTGCGCCGGCGAAGAGACGTGCGTGAGTTTGAAACAGTCCTCGCGCCACAGGCACTGGCTTTGATCGCAACGGCCCGCGCTGGCCGTTCCGAAACACGGAAAGTTGCCTTCGCTGACCTGAATGGCGCGCACCAGCGCCAGTTTGGATTTGGGCAGGGGTCGAATAGCTCTGGATTGGGCGATGGCCCGAATCTCCGCCATGTTCATGACTCTCTCCTCCTTGCGTCGAATCGTGCTCCCTTTTTTTTCGGACTTCTTATGACAGGGGTGTTTTGGATTCCAAAAGGCTGCGATAGAGCGCAGCGTACTGGCGGGCACTGCGGGTCCAACTGAAATCCTGCGCCATGCCGCTCAGCATCAGCTTACGCCACGCTTTCGGATCGCGATAGAGGGTCAGGGCGCGTTGTACCGCCATTCGCAGATCGAAGGCATCGGCGTGATCAAAGACGAACCCGGTGGCGATACCCGAGGCCAGGGTGTGGTCGATGGCGTCGACGACGCTGTCGGCCAATCCGCCCACCCGATGAACCACGGGCACGGTGCCGTAACGCAGGCTGTAGATCTGATTGAGCCCGCACGGCTCGAAGCGCGATGGCATGAGGAAGATATCGGCGCCCGCCTCGATGCGGTGGGCCAGTCCCTCGTCGTAGCCGATCCGGATCGCGACGCGCTCGGGGTGCAGGCGCGCGGCCTCGAGCAGGGCCAGCTCCAGCCAGCGCTCACCGCTGCCGAGGATGGCCAGTTGAAATTCGACGCTCTCGGGCAGGGCATCCAGGGCTTCAAGAATCAGATCGACACCCTTTTGCTCCACCAGGCGCCCGATATGCGCCAACAGGGGAGTCTGCGCGGCCACCGGCAGGCCCAGTTCCTCCTGCAGCGCTGCCTTGCACACACTCTTGCCGGCCAGTTGTTCGGCGCTGTAGTGAGCCGGGAGATGGGGATCGTCCCGGGGATTCCACTGTGAATAATCGACGCCGTTGAGGATACCGTGCAGGTGTTCGGCACGGCTGCGCAGCAGTCCCTCCAGCCCGTAGCCGAAGGCGGCGTGGCAGATTTCGCGGGCGTAGGTGGGGCTCACGGTGGTGACCGCATCGGCGAACGCGATCCCGCCCTTGATGAAACTCAGGTGGTCGTGAAATTCCAGCCCGTCGATGGACCACAGGGCGCTCGGCAGTTGCAGCTCCGTCAGCCACTGGGCCGGATAGATCCCCTGGTAGGCGAGATTGTGAATGGTGAAGACGCTACGCGGTCGCTGAGTCTCCAGGCTCAACAGCGCGGGCACCAACCCCGCTTGCCAATCGTGACAATGCACGATATCCGGTTGCCAGTCGAGGCCGGCCTGGTCCCGGGCGAGGAGTGCGGCAACCCGAGCGAACAGGGCGAAGCGTAGCGGATTATCGGGCCAGCCGCTGCCGTCCGCGGCGGTGTAGGGGTTGCCGATCCGGTCGAAGTAAGCCGGCGCTTCCACCAGATAGAGGGGCACCGACGAGCCCGGCAGGCGCCCCTTCAGCACCGCGACCGGCTCATCGCTGGTCGGCACCTGCAGCGTCGCCACCGGGCGCAGCTTCCCGGCGCGCTCCTTGACCTGGGGGTAGGCGGGCAGCAGCAGGCGCACGTCGTTGCGCAGTTGCCGCAACGCTTTGGGCAGCGCCCCAGAGACGTCGGCGAGACCGCCGGTCTTGATCAGGGGGTGCGCTTCGCTGGTGACGAATAGGATTTTCATGGAAAGGTCGTTGGTCGCCCGCAGCCACTATAACCGAAGCTGCGCGTAAACGGATGCAGGCCGCCTCTATTTCGCGGTTCGTATTCATCGGGATCGGATGCTAGGATCGCCTCCCAGCACACCCCAACAATGCAACGGGCAGAGCATGACGGCTTTGACGCAATCCCCGGCATGGAAGGCGCTACTCGCGCATAAGCGCGACATCGCCACCGTGCACATGCGCGATCTGTTCGCCGAGGATCCCGATCGGTTCCAACGTTTCTCCCTGTCGTTGGGCGATCTGCTGTTCGACTACTCCAAGCACCGAATCACCCGCGACACGCTCGGGATGCTCGTCGCGCTGGCCGAGGCGCGCGAGTTGCCGCGCTGGATAGAAAGATTCTTCAACGGCGAGCGAATCAATCACACCGAACAACGCGCGGCTCTGCACATGGCGCTGCGCAACCGCTCGGATCGGCCCTATGCCGTCGATGGCGAAGACGTGATGCCTGCGGTGCGCCGCGTGTTTGCGCAGATGCGCGAGTTTACGGGTCAGTTGCGCGCGGGGGCCTGGCGCGGCCATACCGGCAAGCCGGTCGCCGATGTGGTGAACATCGGTATCGGCGGATCCGATCTCGGACCGCAAATGGTGTGCGCCGCGCTCGAACCTTACGCCGCGGCGCACCTGCGGGCGCACTTCGTCTCCAATGTCGATGGCGCGCACATCGGGGCAACGCTGAAGCACCTCGATCCGGAACGCACCCTGTTCGTCATCGCCTCCAAGACCTTTACCACGCAGGAGACGCTGACCAACGCCCATACGGCGCGGCGATGGCTGGTGGAAAGGCTCGGCGACGAGCGCGCGGTGGCCAGGCACTTCGTCGCGATTTCGACCAACACGGCGGGGGTGCGTGAGTTCGGTATCGATACCGCCAACATGTTCGCCTTCTGGGATTGGGTGGGCGGGCGCTACTCGCTGTGGTCGGCCATTGGCCTGCCCATTGCGCTCTACGTGGGCATGGAGCGCTTCGAGGAACTGCTCGCCGGAGCGTACGCGGTGGACGAGCATTTCCGCAGCGCCCCCCTGGAACGGAACCTGCCGGTACTCATGGCGCTGCTCGGTGTCTGGTACACGAACTTCTTCGGCGCCGAGACCCACGCCGTGTTCCCCTACGAGCAACGCCTGGCGCGGCTGCCCGCCTATCTGCAGCAGCTGGAGATGGAGAGTAACGGCAAATGCGTGGATCGCGACGGCGAGCTTGTCGATTATGCGACCTGCCCGATCATCTGGGGCGAACCGGGCACCAACGGACAGCACGCCTTTTTCCAACTGCTGCACCAGGGCACGCGCCTGATCCCAACCGATTTTCTGCTGGCGGCGGAGAGCGCCTACCCGCTGGGGGATCACCAGCAGAA
Source organism: Pseudomonadota bacterium (assembly GCA_008501635.1). Classification (NCBI taxonomy): domain Bacteria; kingdom Pseudomonadati; phylum Pseudomonadota; species Pseudomonadota bacterium. Next base: position 23,760 of record QQUJ01000004.1, on the reverse strand, counting down.
GCTGATCGCCAACTGCCTGTCGCAGAGCGAGGCCCTGATGCGCGGCAAAAGCGAAGCCGAAGCGCGAATCGAGCTCTCCCAGGCCGGCTTGAGTGATGCCGCGTTGGAACGGTTGCTGCCCTACAAGCTGTTTCCCGGCAACCAGCCCAGTTCGACACTGCTCTATCGCGCACTCGATCCGCACACCCTCGGTATGCTCATCGCGCTCTACGAGCACAAGGTATTCGTCCAGTCGGTGATCTGGAATCTCAATCCTTTCGACCAGTGGGGCGTGGAGCTGGGCAAGCAGCTGGCGGCTACCCTGTTGCGTGAGTTGTCCGGTGAGTCGACCGGGGCGGATCACGATGTCTCGACCCGGACGTTGGTGGAATTGCTGAGACGTTGATGGGGGATCGAACTGTGCAACGAAGGCTATCACCCTGGCTGAGGCTTGAGAGGTGAACAGGCCTTTGACGGCGATCGGTCGTTGGCTGGCGCGGTACCTCACGCAGCCCGTTGCCGGTCATCACGCATTTTCTGTGCATGACCCCGATACATTGGAGCGCATCCTCCAACCCGCTGATGTGTTGCTGGTAGAGGGCGAACTGCGCATCAGCACCGCCATCAAGTATTTGACGCAATCGACATGGTCGCACGCCGCGCTCTATGTGGGCGACGCCGTGGCGCCGCCGCCGGGCAATGCGGGGTTTGGCATGCTGATCGAGGCCGATATCGAGCAGGGTGTGATCGCCGTCCCCCTCAGCAAATACCATTCGTTCAATACCCGCGTCTGCCGACCCGTGGGATTAAGCGAAAGCGATCGCCGCGAGGTGGTCCAATCCATGGTCGAGAGCCTTGGCATGCAATACGATCTGAAAAACGTCGTCGATCTGATGCGCTACCTGTTGCCGCTCCCGCCGGTGCCGAGTCGCCATCGGCGCGGCATGTTGGCGCTCGGCAGCGGTGATCCAACGCGGGCTATTTGCTCCAGCCTGATTGCCCAAGCCTTCCAACGGGTTCGCTACCCTATCCTGCCGGGTGTCGAGCGCTGTCCCGACAATCTGCGGGGGAGGCGTATGCGCCGCGAAATCTACCGCATCCGGCATCACAGCCTGTTTGCACCGCGTGATTTCGATCTGTCGCCCTATTTCCAGATTGTCAAACCCACCCTCGACTCGGGATTCGACTACCAGGCGATACAGTGGAACGACGCGACCGACGAGGCGGCTGCCCCTGCCCCATCCGACGCGAGTCGATGACTCGTACCGGGGCGGCGAGATCATCGATCGTGTGCTGTGTGCGATTCCAATCCGAACTCGATTGAATGAAGCAGCGGCGGACAAAAGTGCTTTGCACCCTCACGATGAGAATGAATTGCGTTTTAATACCCACACTTGATCAAAGCCTATCGCGGGTGCAGACTGTGATTCGCGTTGCGGTACGATGGCGCACCACCAATCACATAACAACAAAGCTGATCGACGGATTAGGAGCTGCTGTACGGATGGGTAGCCGATTCTGGGTTGTCGTTCACCGTAGGTGGATTACCGGCAGATCACCCGACGTTTCTGACTCCTCAGACACGCTTCGCTATGCATGCGCCGCAAGCGCCTGCCCCCTGGACAGAAGGGTGCGGATGCTCGGGGTATCACCTCGTGTGCTGCAACGGGGCAGGTCATGAGCGTTCTGTTGTGGCTCAAGCCCGGCGAGCGCACCTTTGCGCGCGGCGGGATTCATCCCGCCGAGCACAAAGAGCTCACCGCCACCTGCGCCATCGAGTCGTTTGTTCCCAGCAGTGTCACCGTCCCCGTCAGTCAGAGCCTCGGCCCGGCCGCCAAACCGCTGGTCGAAAAAAAGGATCTGGTCAAACGCGGCGACGTGATCGCCGAAGCCCCGGATGGGCTGCGCATTCACGCCCCGATCTCCGGCATCGTCAAAAACGTCCAGCGCGAACCGCATCCGGTGCTGGTGCACGACACCGCAATCACCATCCTCGCCAAGCCCACCGACGACGAGCCCGAATTCCCCGAACAGCCGGGCTGGATGGAACTGTCGCGCGAGGTGATGCTGGAGAAGATCAAACACGGCGGACTGGTCGGCCTCGGCGGCGCGGCCTTTCCCACCTACCGCAAGCTGACACTGCCGCCCGATGCCAAAATCGACACCCTGCTGATCAACGGTTCCGAGTGCGAGCCCTACCTCACCTGCGATTACCGGCTGATGCTGGAGGATGCCGAGAAAGTGGTGCTCGGCGCCTGGACCATCGCCAGGATGATCGGTGTCAATCGCTGCCTGATCGGGGTCGAGGACAACAAGCAACCCGCGGTCGAGGCGCTGCGCGCGGCGATCGAGCGCCTCGGCATCGAGAGCCTGCCGTTCCCGGTCGCCATGGAGGTGGTGCTCACCGAGACCAAGTACCCGCAGGGCGCCGAGCGCCAGCTGATCGAGGCGCTCACCGGCCGGGTGGTGCCGCGTCGCGGCCTGCCGCTGCAGGTCGGTATCGTGGTGCAGAACGTCGCGACCGCGTACGCCTGTCTCGAGGCGATCCGCAACGACAAGCCGGTGATCGACCGCGTGGTGACGGTCTCCGGTCTCGGTATCGCCCAACCCAAGAATCTGCGCGTGCCCATCGGCACGTCGATCGCGGCGCTGCTCGAACACTGCGGGGGCTTTAACGGCGAGGTGGTGAAGGTGCTGGCGGGCGGTCCGATGATGGGCCGTGCCCTGGCCGATCTCAATGTGCCGGTGGTCAAGGGCACCAGCGGCCTGCTGTTTCTGACCCGCAGCGAAACCAACCTCGACCGCTACGGCGCCTGCATCGGTTGCGGCGAATGCCTCGACGTCTGCCCCCTGGGTCTGGAACCCAACAAGGTGTCGCAGTACGTGGAGTGGGGGCGGCCGCTGGAGACCGAGGTCTACGGCGTGCTGGACTGCTTCGAATGCGGCTGCTGCTCCTATGTCTGCCCCTCGAACCGGCCGCTGGTGCAGTTCATGCAGGTGGCCAAAACCGCGTATCGAAACCAGGCCCGGAGCCGGCAATGAACATGGCTGTATTGAATGCGTTCAACGCCAAGGCGCCAAGACGCCAGGTGTGCAAAGGTTTTTTATGTAAAAAATCTTTCTCCGCGTTCTTTGCGTCTTCGCGTCTTGGCGTTGAGCGCCTTTATCAGATCAAGGGTATGGCGGCACATGTCGACTGATTCGCTGCACCTCTCCTACGGCCCGCACATCCGGCGCGGGCGCACCACCGCCGAGATCATGTGGCTGGTGAACATCTCGCTGATGCCGGCGCTGATCTGGGCGTGGATCGTCTTCGGCTGGCAGGTCGTCGCCATCACGCTCTCATCGATTCTCGGCTGTATGGTGGCCGAGCATCTGGCCTGCAGGCTGACCAAAATCCCCTCGACGATTCGCGACGGCTCGGTGGTCTGCACCGGCATTCTGCTCGCCTTCACGCTGCCGCCCGCGCTGCCCTTGTGGATGCCCTTCGTCGGCGCGCTGCTCGGCGTGTTGCTCGCCAAGAGCGTCTTCGGCGGCCTGGGCTACAACATCTTCAACATCGCGCTGATCGCGCGCGCCATCATGATGGCCACCTTCCCGGTGGAGATGACCACGCGCTGGCTGGCGCCGGGGCTGATCGGCGCCTCGCAGGTGGATGCCTTCACCGGCGCCACGCCGCTGGCGGTGATGAAGGCGGCGACGCAGAGCGGCGAAGCGCTGCAGCTCACCGGCGTGCCGGGCGACATGAATCCCTGGCTCTCGTTCTTCCTCGGCCTGCAGTCGGGCAGCATCGGCGAGGTCTCGGTGCTGTTCGTCGTGCTGGGCGCGGCGTTCCTGCTCTGGCACCGCATCATCAAGCTCTACATCCCGCTCAGTGTCCTCGCCGGGGCCGCGCTGATGGCGCCGTACTCCGATGCGCCGCTGCTCTACATGCTCTCCGGCGGTCTCTGGCTGGGGGCCTTCTTCATGGCCACCGACTACGTCACCAGCCCCTCGACGCCGCGCGGGCAGATCGTCTTCGGCCTCGGCATCGGGCTGCTCACCGGCATCATCCGCAACTGGGGCGGGTATCCGGAGGGGATCTGTTACGCGATACTGCTGATGAATCTGCTGGTGCCGGCACTGGAAGAGTGGTTCCGGCCCAGGCGGGTCGCGGACCGGGGGACGCCGTCATGAGCGCGCAACTCGAGCAACAACAGGCACCGCCCAATGCGACGGAGATGATGCGCATCGCCGTCGGGCTGACGCTGACCTGTCTCGCCGCGGCCATCGTGCTGGGCTTCTTTTTCTACCTCACCGAACCGGCGAAGGTGCGCAACATCCAGGCGCGCGAACAGGCGATGATCCAGACGCTGCTGGCGCTCACGCCCGCGGCGCGCATCCACGAGGTGCGCCGCTATCTGCACTGGAAAGGGCAGACGCTGGAGGTGCTCTATCTGACGCCGCGCGCCCTGGTGCGCGTCGACGAGGCGGGCAATCCGCTCGATACCCGCGAAGTGCCCGCCGAGGTGGCCGCCGAGAAGTCGCCCGATCACAAGGATGCCTGGGTGCGCCAGTCGGCCGGCGCGGGCGAGAACGCGAACTTCAACTACGCCGGGCGTTTTTTCATCGGCGAACAGGACGGCGCGGTGGCGGGCTACGTGGTGGAGGGGAGCACGCCGGGCTACAAGACCTGGATACGCTACTTCCTCGCCATCGACGCCCGGTTCGGCGTGCAGGGGCTGGAGGTGATCGAGCACGAGGAGGACCCCGGGCTCGGCGCCGAGATCACCCAGCGCTACTTCAAGAACCAGTACGCCGGGCGCAGATTCGAGCAGATCGACGCCATCGAGGTGATCAAGGACCCGCTGCCCAACGACTGGCGCAAACGGTTGGAGCAACTGGGGGACATGGATCTTGACAGCTGGGTGCGCGAGAACCGCGCCGAGATCGACGCCCACCCGCAGATTCACGCCATCACCGGTTCCACCATCAGCAGCGTGGCGGTGACCAACGGCGTCAAGCGTTCGCTGCGCAATTTCCGCAAGCGCATGCGCATCGTGGAGGCCTATTTATGATCCTGGAAACCGCAGTTGACTGCTCAGCAGCGCCAGGGGCATTCGATGAGCACTGAGTTTTGTGTCTTCGACGCCGCTCATCGCAGGGGTGAGCCCGCTACGCACCCGATTGCACGGTTCTCGGGCCGCCTGGCGGCGTTGCTCCTCCTTGCAGGAACCTACCCTGCCGCGTCGTCGCGCCTTGCCAGCCGACCCGAGAACCACACACTCGGGCGCGTTCCACTGAGGTTTCCAGGATGACCAAAGCACCCCCTCCGGTTTCGACCATGATCATGCGCGGGATCTTCGAGGAGAATCCCGTCTTCCGCCTGGCGCTCAGTCTCTGCCCCGCAGTGGCCGTCACCACCTCGGTGAAGAACGGCCTGATGCTCGGCGTGGCGGTCTTCGTGGTGCAGGTGCTCTCCAGCGTTTCCGCCTCGGCACTCAAGGGCATCATCAATCCCAAGATCCGCATCCCCATCTTCACCATCATCATCGCCATCTGGGTGACGGTGATGGACATGACGCTGGCCGCCTACTTTCCGGTGACCTACCAGCAGGTCGGCCTCTACGTGAAACTGATCGTCGCCTTCGCCATCATCATCTCGCGCATGGAGCTGTTCTCCATGAAGCACAACATTGTACCGTCGTTCTGGGACGGTTTCGGCATGGGCCTGGGCTTTCTGGTGGCGATGGTGCTCGCCGGGGCGTTCCGCGAACTGCTGGGCAGCGGCAGCCTGTTCGGTTTCGAGATCGTGGCGTTCAAACCGCTGCTGTTGGTGATACTGCCCGCGGGCGGCTTCTTCACCATCGGGCTGATCATGGTGCTCTACAACTGGGTGGATCTGCGACTGGGCCACAAACTCCCCGAGGAGAAGGTGGGAGGCGGGTGCCACCACTGACCGTCGTTGACGGTGGCCCCGGTAGAAGGAGGAAGAGATATGGCGGCGACAGCGAAAGTGTTATCCGACTACAAACTGCTGGTCGAGGGCGTCATGCCCGCCGACGTCGATGCCATTCGCCTGGTGCAGGCCAACGATGCCGATATCCCGATCACGCTGACCGGCCTGCTGCCCGGCGCCGACGCCGGTACCTTCATCGTCACCACCGCCGAGCCGCTGAGCAGCAGCGGCCACTATCTGATGAGCATCGCCGGGATCGAGGGGCTGTGGTCCATCGAGCCTTCGGTGGTCGCCCTGCTGGTCTCCGGCGTGATCGGCGCGGCGCTGATCAGCAACTTCGTCTTCACCAAGTATCTGGGTCTGTGCGTCTTCTTCGGCGTCAGCCGCAAACGCGAGACGGCGATCGGCATGGGGGTGACGTTCGGCGTCGTGGGAGTGCTGAGCGGCACGCTGTCGTGGCTGCTGCACCACTCCGCGCTGGAGCCGCTGAAGCTCGATTTTCTGCAGATCATCGCCTTCATCGGCATCGTCGCCTGTCTGGTGCAGGGCACGGATCTGGTGCTGAAAAAAATCGCGCCGGCGCTGCACAAAAAATTCGGTATCTATCTGATGCTGATCACCACCAACTGCGTCATCCTCGCCATCCCGCTGCTCAACGCCACGGCGGGCGCTTCGTTCGTCGAGGCGGTGAGCTTGTCGCTCGGCGCCTGTCTGGGGTTTGCCCTGGCGCTGTTCCTCATGAGCTGCGCGCGCGAGAAGGTCGACATGGCGCCGGTGCCGCGCCTGTTTCGCGGCCTGCCGATCGCTTTCATTATCGCCGGGCTGTTCGCGCTGAGTTTCCTTGGCTTTTCCGGTCTCAAGGTGATGTGACGCATGGAGAATCTGCTTTCCATCGCGCTGTGGGGTGTGCTGGTCTTTACCACCATGGGGCTGTTCTTTGGCATCGCCCTCGCAGCCGCGGCGCGCCGCTTTCATGTGCCATCCAATCCGGTGGTCGAAGAGGTCAATGAGAATCTGCCCGCCGCCAATTGCGGCGCCTGCGGATTCGCGGGCTGTCACGCCTACGCCGAGGAGGTGGTGGAAAATCCCGACGTCTCGCCGATCCTGTGCGCGCCGGGCGGCGCCGATGTCGCGGTCGAAATCGGGCAGCTCACCGGCAAGGCGGTCGGCGAGATGCGCGACGAGGTGGCACGGCTGCGCTGTTACGGCAGCAACAACTGGGCGAAACAGCAGGCCGAGTACGACGGCATCAACACCTGCGTGGCGGCGATGCTCTCATTCGGCGGTCCCAAGAGCTGCAAGTTCGGTTGTCTGGGGCTGGGTGATTGCGTGCGCGTCTGCCAGTTCGACGCCATGCACATCAGTGATCTCGGCATCGTCGAGATCAATGTGAAAAAGTGCACCGGCTGCACCCTCTGCATCGCCGCCTGCCCCAAAGACGTGCTCACCATGTATCCGCGCGAGCATCGCGTGATCCTCTCCTGCCTCACCCAGGAGCGCGGCAAGGCGGTCAAGGACAGTTGCATGGTCGGTTGCATCCAGTGCCAGCTCTGCATCAAGGCCTGCCCCGCCAAGGCCATCGACTACCGCGACGGCGCCATCGACGTCAATCACTTCACCTGCCGTCACTACGGGCCGGAGTGCAAAGAGATCTGCGTCGAGGTCTGCCCCACCGACATCATTCACCTGCCGGGGATGTTGCCCGACCCGGACAAGAAGGCGAAGGCCAAAGCGGCGAGCGAGGCCAAGGAGGCTGCAAGCGGTTGAGGTCGGCCGGAGGGGCCGATCCCCAGTTCAACGGAAGTGTTCCGCCTGTTTCGCGACCGAGAGCTCGTTTGGTTGGAAAAGGCGGGTGTTGTCAAATAGTTGGCGGCGGGGTGTTTTCAGGAGATCAGAAACAGGCGGCAGGGAGTTAGCTGGAACAGTTCCGTATAATTCTCTGTCTGTTGTTTCATCTTAATTGAATGCTTGCGGATTTTTTTGGCGTTGTCAGAAATGGACTGCGCGGGGGATAGCTGAAGTGTTCGATTGAAGAAACTGTTGGGCACAATTATGGTCAATCTTACTGGCATTAGGACATTCCAACCTACGGAAGCTCAGGGTTATTTGACTGCTGCAAAAGGAATGTTCTTGGGCGCAAAACCCTTAGCGGATATTTCGCCCAAGCCCCCATTTGCCATCACCCTTCTATGCGGCCATACCTGCGAAGCGAGTCTTAAAGCTATGCTGTCAGAGGCTGGTTTAAACGTCGAGACGCTCAGCCGCGCGCCTTACGGTCACGACATTCTCTCTCTCTGGGAGGAATCTAAGAATAGAGGCTACCCTTTACCCGCGCCACAACCAGAATGGGTAGTACACCTTCATCAGGTTTACGACAGGCCATTCCATTTGAGGTATCCACTTGGATTCCACGGCATAGTGCTACCGAATCAAAATGCCATGCTACAAGGTACGGAATCTCTTCTGTCTATTGCTGTATCGGCCGTAAAGTGAGCGTTCGAGTGCCTAACCAGCACATCAAAAATCGCCCTGCGGGCTGGGCCTACGCAAGCTTCGCTTGCTCCGGCCTTTTATGTGAACATTATGCGAATAAACAATAGCAAGGGAGAAGGAATTTGAACGCTGAGCAACTTCACTCAATATGTTTAGAACTCATAAAAGAAATTGACTCTGCAAGTCTTGTGAGCGGTCTAAATCAATTAGCTGATGCATTACAAAATACCATTAATCAACCCAACCAGCCGCAACCTCAAGAGCAAGTAGCAGCTCATAAATTAAGCCTTATTGGTGCTCTAGAAAAAATAGAATCTTATGAAAGGCCTGTATCTAAACAACAAATAATTACTGAAATTGGCGGCTCAGGAATTCTTGGTGGCGCACTTAAGTCAAGAATAGAAGCCAGTTTTACTCAAGTAGATGTAACGCCAGCCATAGTACAAAAAGAAATTCTAGAAATGCATACTGAGCTTGCATCTTTCAGAGGAGGCCTAGAACAATTAGTCGCAGGATTTGAACGTCTTGGTATAAGTGCTGAAGAGCTAAAAGGGTATACTGCGGAATTAGGGGTTCTTATTCCAAGACGAGAGAATGCTGATGATCTCGAGTACTTTTCAAAAGATCTACAAAAATTAAATCGAGAGTTAATGCACTTTAATGAGCTTGTTACAGGAAAAGCCGAACAGTTCAAAGTAAGATCAATTTCTTCATCAGATTTTTCAGTTTTTCTCGAAGTATTACCTGAAACAGCACAAGTGATAGTAGGCACAATTGCCATATTACTGCTAGGTTATGAGAAGCTTCTTGATATTAGGAAGAAAAAAGCAGAACTGGAAGAAAAAGATGCACCAAAACAACTAATTGATGAAATTGACAAATGGGCTGAGTCTTTAATGTCTGAAAAAATAAATGAAATAACATCCGAATTAATCGAGCAGTATAAAGTCGTCAAACGTCCTGACCTAAGAGGTAATGAGCTTGAAGGCCATGTACGTATGAGTGTTAAAAAAATCGCCGGAAGACTTGATATTGGATATCATTTTTCTGCGCGCATAGGAAATATAGCAGAACCGCCTGAAAAGGATACTGAAAACGGGGAAGCAAATTCCGAATACGAAAGAAGGTCAAAAGTAATAAGAGATGTAAAAGAAAAAGCAAGTCTAATTAGATACCGGGATATGGAAGGAAAATCAGTCCTCCCTCTATCTTGGCAGCCCGATAGTGATGATGAGAATAACGTATAACGATGTACTCCAGCCGACACCAAAAAGGCAGCTCAGCAGAGTATAAACGTTAGAAACCTATAAGCATGACCGAAAAAGACGACTTAAAAACAAAGATAGCAAAGTGGCTTGATGAGCAAGGTTACCCCTTGGAAATGCGTGTAGCGTCTACCTTACAACAAAGTGGTTTTCGCGTTGTTCAATCGGAGTATTATTCAGATCCTGAAACAGGTGATTCGCGTGAGCTGGATATTGTCGCATATAAGCAGAAAAAAGTAGAAAACGTATTGTTTCGAATTTCTCTTCTTATTGAATGTAAGCGTTCAACTGATAAGCCGTGGTTGCTTTTTACATCTGATAAAAAACGATTGGCTGATCCAGCTCGCGTGGCACAACGAGCAGCAAATAGTCTAGGAAGGCACTTTCTTCACGAAGCATGTAAAAACGCTGATATTCAACGCCTGCCGATATTCTCAATACCTAAAAGGCCTGCTTATGGTGTAACTCAGGCCTTAACATCAGGTAAAGATGTATGTTATTCCGCTGTTACTTCTGTTTCAAAAGCTGCATTGGCTGCTGTAGCCGAGCTTGATGAAAGGAAAGAGGCGGAGAAAAAAGAGATAGGGATGCTTCGTCGAAGTCCGAATATCTGTTCTGTTGTCTTTCCCATTGTAGTGGTTGAAGGAAAGTTGTTTGAGGAATAGGAAAAAGGGGACGAAGGGAATAAATATTAGCCAGCCCACCGATTGGCCGATAACATCCATCGAAACACGAAAGCAAGGGAGTTGCGATGTCGAGTATTTGCGGTTGGGGAATGAAACCGCCAGCAATTCACCCTGACTACCCCGCACCCCACGGATAGAGTTTGGGTATGTATCGCGTCAATGCGACAGCCACCAGGATGGCCGCGAGACAGCCCACCAGAAACAACGTCCAGGTCTCCGGTTTGATCGTGCCCAAGGCCACGATGACCAATAGCACCGGCAGATCCAGAAAATGGGTGAAGGAGGGTACCGATTCCGCCCGCGCCGCCTCAAGCTCAGGCGTAAAGTGTCCCTCGCGAAGGGCCTCTCGGGTCAGGCGGCGCATCCGCATGAAGTAGAGCCGCGTTACAGTATTTCCCTCTATGAACTCGAACAAAAACAGCACCACCATTCCGAGAAGCCAAGGTTGTTTCAGAAACTGCCAACCTCCAAAGAACTCCGCGATCAACCAACTGCCCGATAGCAACAACAGAATTGCACCCGGGACCACCAGGCCATCATAAAAAACCGCAATGTTGCGTACCGCCTCCGCAAAAGGGCTCAACTCCCTCAGTTGGCGGCTGCGCAGATCGGCAAACCAGACGCCAATGAGCCCGGCGCCAATAAGCATCACGCCAACGATGTGGGCAAACTTGAGCAATGGGTAGATCATTGTGGAATACCCGCAGACGGGCCATTTGCACGCCGCAAAGCGGGTTTGGCGACGACAAGACCGATAATGGTCAGGATCATCGCCAGATTGACCGCACCGAAGATCGCCTCCCGTCCTTCCAGCGTCGCAAAGGCACTTGGCAGTGCACCTGCCTGCACGGCATGTTGGGCCATAGTGGCCATTTCACGACTAAGGGGACCCAGTATCAGCGCGCCATTCAGAGCAACCAGCACAACCAACGCAAGCTTGGCTGCCAACCACCGATTCCTGGTCGGTTTGATTCCTCGCCTCACCATGAGGGTGAGACCCGACAGCAGGGTGATCACGAGACCTGGAACGGTGAGCCATTGGACATTCATTTGTTTCGCCTGCATCAGCACCGCAAATCCTTCGAGATCCCGCGCTGGATCTCCCATAGCCCCCAATAGAATGTGCCCAGGGATACTTCCCAGGAAAATTGCCAGAGCGACAAGATGAAAACCCTTAAGAAACGTATTCATAACCCTACTCCTGTTATGGATTGACAAACCGCATGGTGTTTGTCAGTATGCTGTCATCTTGTCAGTATGCTGTCAATGGCAGTGGAAGGATTACATGAACCGTACGAGATCCGGAGAAATCACCACGAACCTGATACTGGCTGTCTTTCGGGTGAATGGCCTGCTTCTGGCGGCGGGTGACCGCCTGACCCGCGAACTGAGACTAACCAGCGCACGCTGGCAGGTCATGGGTACATTGGATGGGAACGCACTCACCGCGACGCAGATCGCGCGTGAGATGGGGCTCAAACGTCAGAGTGTCCAACGGTTGGTTGATGTGCTGGCAGAGGAGGGTATTGTCGCCTTCGAGCCCAACCCCCTTCACCGCCGCGCAAAACTGATACGGCTGACTGAACTGGGAAAACACAAATACGAGCAGATCAGCCAAATTCAGGCACGCTGGGTTAACGACCTGAGCCGTGGTCTCGATCCGGCGCGGCTTGAAAGTACCATTGAGCTACTGCGTGATATTGAACAAAGGCTTCAACAGGAAACCTGAGAGACCGTCGCGAAAAAGAGTATAAAGGGGACGAAGGGAAAGCATTTAAAGGGGTCAGAGCCCTTTAATACTAATCTGAACACGTTTTAAGAAGAATCGCCGGACTCGCGCATTCATCGCCTACTGGCTTCAAGGAGGAGAGCTATGGTTCAACCACTCAAAGCAGGCACATTACTATTTATCGCCTTTTTACTCTTAGGCTGCCAATCCGCGGTCCTTTTCCATCAGCCAACGACTGGGAATATCCGGCTGGTGATCTGTGAGCGAATCAGGAACGTGTCTCTGCCAACACGTAACAACAAAGTTCCCATCTGGGCCCCCTCTGAAAACCGCTTTGCCTATTTTGGTGCGCAGCACGCCAGAAACGACATTTTTGTCGCAACGAGAGACGGCAGTGGATTCAAGAATTTAACCGGGAGCCTGGCGGGCCGTGCGACCACTGATTATGCTTGGGGTTCCGATGGTCGTTGGCTCTATTTCACTTGGGAAAATACCAACGACAATCTGTCTTTGTATCGCGTCGATACACGAACGCCGGGAAGCGTACCTGTTCCATTGTCGCCCTTGTCGCTAAACAGTCGTCACCCAAGCATCTCCACCGACAATCGGCTGATAGTTTTCGCCAGCACCGGCCCTGCTGATCCGAACGACTACGACCTGTATACCAGCAACCTGGACGGCAGCAACCGCACGTTGCTGGTTCGAACGATTGGCGTGAACGACATTTTGCCTTCCTGGGCTTCGGATGGTCGGGTCGCTTTTGTGCGCGGTCGTGACGTCGTCATTCGGCAAGCGGACGGTAGCCTCCAGGCGACCAGCACGGTGTTCGCAGGAAGCACTCCATTGACGTTAACAGCCAAGCCCAATCGAATCGCATGGTCTAAAGACAATCGATATCTGGCTTATGAGGGCGGGGGCGGAAAAATTTATCGGGTGGCTACTACAGCGCCTTTCGCTGCCCTGTGCGTCTCCTGTGCTCCCGGCGTTGGTCTACATCTGGATCGTACGCCGGTTTGGTACGACGAGGATGAGAAGCTTTTATTTCACCGTTACGTTGGTGATCCGGGCCCGGTGGTGCGCGAAACCGGCGTCGTTGTGATTGAGCAGGATGGGACTAACGAGCAATACATCGAGAACCAAAGTGCCTCACCGGATGCTAGTGGTATTCAGTACATTTGCCTGTAAGAACAGCATTCGTGCCGCTTGACCGGAGTCGGCTAATGGGCGTCCCCTTTTCCGCCTTTTCCGGCCCTTTTCCAATACCGAGAATTTAAGGAGACTTCTATGAAGGCATTCGTAATGTTGAAAACCGGGCAAGTGGGCGTCGTTGAAAAGGAACGGCCGACCTGTGGGCCCCTGGACGCGATCCTGCGTCCGACCAAGGGGCTGATCTGCACATCTGATGTGCATACCGTCCATGGTGCGATTGGAGAACGGAAGAACCTCACGCTGGGACATGAAGTCGTTGGCGTGGTCGAGGAAGTCGGATCGTTAGTCGCCAACTTCAAGCAGGGAGACCGGGTGGCGGTGGGTGCTATCACCCCCGACTGGGGTTCAGACGCTGCGCAGGGAGGCCATTCGTCGCAGTCTGGTGGGGCGCTGGGAGGATGGAAGTTCGCCAATATCAAGGACGGCACCTTTGCCGATTACGTACACGTCAACGAAGCGGACGCCAACCTCGCGCTGATCCCCGATGGTGTGCCAGACGAGTCGGCTGTGTACGTGTGCGACATGATGAGCACTGGATTCATGGCCGCAGAAAACGCCCGGATTCCCATCGGTGGCACTGTCGCGATCTTCGCACAGGGCCCCGTGGGTCTCATGTGCACGGCGGGGGCACGCCTGCAGGGTGCCGGTTTCGTAATCGCGATTGAAAGCGTGCCCAAGCGACAGGAGCTGGCTCGGCACTATGGGGCCGACGAGGTGTTGGACTTCACAAAAGTTGACGTGGTAGAGCGGATTTTCGAGCTCACGAACGGCGAAGGCGTGGATGCGGCCATCGATGCGCTGGGCTCGTCCAAGGTGTTGCAACAGTGCGTCAAGGTGACCAAGCCCGGCGGTATGATCTCGAACGCTGGTTACCATGGTGACGGCGAGTTCGTCGAGATCCCCCGCGTGGAGTGGGGCGTGGGAATGGCGGAGAAGGACATCGCGACGGGTCTCTGCCCGGGCGGACATTTGCGGCTCTCCCGCCTGCTGAGGTTGCTGGAAACCGGGCGGATCGATCCCACTCCGATGACCACCCATTCCTTTGGATTCGATGAGATTGAGAAAGCGTTCCGCATGATGGAGAGGAAAGAAGACGGCATGATCAAACCGATGATTGAGTTCGGAGCCTGAGAAGTCCCGCCCGGTGCGCCGCCCAGCAAGAGCATGCAGGAAATCTCTGGGGGTCAAATTACTCGCGGCTCGCCGCGAGTGTTTCAACTAGACTTTGCAGTGATGCCCCGCCGCTTGCGGCGGGGTTGTACATTATCGCCCAACCATTAAGGTAGTGGCTGAAAATTTAAAGGCTCCCTGTTGATGCGGGCAGATCTTTTTGCCAGAAGGGGCTTGCCAACGAGGAGAGCACATGTCCCGCAAGATCTCCATTTCCATCGTTCTCATCGCCCTTCTGGCTCTTCTGGGTTTCGCCGCATGGACGGTGTTGTTCAAACCCTCGGGCCTGCCGCCCGAGGGGTTTGCCCGCGGTAATGGCCGAATCGAGGCGGACCTCGTCGACATCTCGCCACGCCTGGCCGGGCGGGTGGCCGAAATCAAGGTGCGGGAGGGCGATCGAGTGCAGCCGGGCGATGTGCTGGCGGTCATGGACACCGCCGAACTGAAGTCGCAGTTGATGCGCGCCGAGGCGGCGGTGGCCAGCGCCGAGGCGGCGGTCGGGGTGGCGTCCGCACAGGTGGTCGAGGCCGAGGCGAAACTGGCGCTGGCACGCAGTGAACAGGCCCGCGCCGAGACGCTGAGCACGCGCGACATGCTCTCGCAACAGGATCTCGACATACGCCGCACCGAGACGCAGGTGGCCGAGGCTGCGCTGGCCGCCACCAAGGCGAACCTGCGAGCCCGACAGCGCGCCGTCGACGCCGAAGCCGCCGCGCGCGCCGAGATCGCGGCACGTATCGCCGACAGCACGCTTTACGCACAGGGCGCGGGGCGGGTGCTTTACCGTCTGGCGCAGCCAGGTGAGATTCTAGGCAACGGCGGCAAGCTGCTGACGCTGGTCAGCCTCGAGAATATCTACATGGAGTTCTTCCTGCCCGCCACCGAAGCCCCACGCGTCAGGCTCGGCGACGAGGCGCGCATCGTCCCCGATATCATGCCCACTGCCGCCGTGCCCGCGGTGGTGTCCTTCGTCTCGCCGCAAGCACAGTTCACACCCAAACAAGTAGAAACCGTGACCGAGCGTGAGAGCCTGATGTTCCGCATCCGCGTGAGTATTCCACCCGAACTGGCCGCGGCGCGGATGGACCAGGTCAAGACCGGCGTACGCGGCGTCGCCTGGGTGCGGCTGGCGGGGGACGACGGCAACCTGCCGGACTGGCCGGAGGGACTCATCCCACCGCTGGTCGCCACGCCCACCGACCCGCCCACCGATTAGCCATGCAGGCTGCGTCCGTCACCCGTCTTGAGCGCGTCAGCCACCGCTATGGCAAGGTCACCGCGCTTCGCGATCTGACGCTGGCGCTGCCGGCCGGGCGGATGGTGGGATTGATCGGACCCGACGGTGTGGGCAAATCCACACTGATGGGCTTGATCGCGGGCGCCAAACGGCTGCAGCAGGGCGGTGTGCAAACGCTGGACGGTGACATGGCCGATGCGCGCCATCGCGCCGCCGTGGGCGGGCGCATCGCCTATATGCCCCAGGGACTGGGGCGCAACCTCTATCATGATCTCAGCCTGCATGAAAATCTGGAATTCTTCGGCAAGCTTTTCGGTCTGGGCCGGGCTGAACGCGCCGCGCGTATCGAGCGGTTGACGCGCGCCACCGGCCTGCATCCTTTTCTCGACCGGCTCGCCGGCAAGCTGTCGGGTGGGATGAAGCAGAAACTGGGGCTCTGTTCAGCGCTGATCCATGACCCGGATTTCCTGCTGCTCGACGAGCCCACCACCGGCGTCGACCCGTTGGCGCGCCGCCAGTTCTGGGACCTGATCGATACCATTCGCGCCGACCGGCCGGGGATGAGTGTGCTGGTGTCCACCGCCTATATGGAAGAGGCCGCGCGCTTCGACCATCTGGTGGCGATGAACGCGGGCCGCGTGCTGGCCGAGGCCAGCCCGCAGAAGCTGATGAGCCAGACCGGCACCGGGTCGGTCAGCGAGGCCTTTGTCGCGCTGCTGCAATCGGGCGCGGCCGAAACCGATGCGGCCGCGGACCCCGCGCCGGTTGCCGCGCTGCCCGCTGCGAGCGGTGAACCGGCGATCCGTGCCCGTGCCCTGACCCGGCGCTTTGGCGATTTCACGGCCGTGGATGCGGTCAGCTTCGACATCGCGCGGGGCGAGATTTTCGGCTTTCTCGGCTCCAATGGCTGCGGCAAGACCACCACCATGAAAATGCTGACCGGGTTGCTGCCCGCCTCGGAGGGTGAGGCCTGGATTTTCGGTCAGCCGGTGGATGCGCAGGACCCGCAGGCGCGCCGCCGCGTGGGCTTCATGTCGCAGGCCTTTTCGCTCTACGGTGAGCTGAGCGTGCGCGAAAATCTGTTGCTGCACGCACGACTCTTTCACCTCGGGCGCGAACTGACCGATCGACAGATGGCCGACCTGGTGCCGCGTTTCGGTCTTGAACCCTACCTGGACCAGCGCGCCGGGGCGTTGCCACTGGGCCTGCGCCAGCGGCTGTCGCTCGCGGTGGCGGTGATTCACGCGCCGGAGATCCTGATCCTCGACGAGCCGACATCGGGCGTCGATCCGCAGGCGCGCGATGACTTCTGGCGGCTCTTGCTGGATCTGTCGCGCAAGGATGGCGTGACGATCTTCATCTCGACCCATTTCATGGACGAGGCGCTGCGCTGCGATCGCATGTCGCTGATGCACGCCGGCCGGGTGCTGGTCACCGACACGCCGGCGGCGATCATCCGCTCGCGCGATGCCGCGACGCTGGAAGATGCCTTCGTCGCCTACATCTCCGCCGAGATTCCGCCCGAGCCCGCCACGGGCGCGGGGCTCTCTATCGCCCCTGAGGAAACCAGTGCAGCGCACGATGCCGCCGGCTTCAGTGTGCGCCGCCTGCTCGCCTTCACCGCACGCGAGGCGCTGCAGGTACGCCGTGATCCGGTACGACTGGCCTTCGCTTTTCTGGGTAGCGCACTGCTGCTGCTGATCATGTCGTTTGGCATTTCCCAGGAGGTGCGCAACATCCCCTTCGCCGCACTGGATCAGGACGGCAGCCCGGAAAGCCGCGCTTATCTCTCGACGTTCGAGGATTCCCTCTGGTTTCTGGGCCGTACGCCGCTTCTGGGTATCGATGAGCTGGAGCGCCGACTGACCAGTGGCGAACTGGCGCTGGCGCTGCAGATCCCGCCCGGTTTCGGCGCCGATCTGCGGCGCGGCACCGGGGCCGAGGTGGCGGCGACGATCGACGGGGCCGACACCGGGCGCGCAGGCACCATCGAAAGCTATGTCACGGGCGCCCACGCGCATGTACTGGCCGAACCCGCCGGTGCGGTGCCTGCGCTCGATATGCTCGCGCGCCCGGCAGCGGCTAGCGCCGCCGCACCCGTCGTGCTGGAACCGCGCTTTCTCTACAACCCGGCGATGGACAGTCTGCCGTCAATCGGCCCCTCGATCCCGCCGCTGCTGTTGCTGCTGTTTCCGGCGATCCTGATGGCCGTCAGCGTGGCGCGCGAAAAGGAGATCGGGACGATCACCAATTTCTACGTCACCCCCACCGGCAGGGCAGAGTTCCTGATCGGCAAGCAACTCGTTTACATCGGCATCACGCTGTTGAATTTTGCGATCCTGACGGCGCTGGTGGTCCTGGTGCTGGGGGTGCCGCTGCGCGGTGAGCCGTTGCTGCTGGCGCTGGCGGCGCTGGTCTATGCGGTGGCGGCGACCGGCTTTGGTCTGCTGGTGTCGATGATGACGGCAACCCAGGTCACGGCGGTGTTTGCCAGTACCATCCTGTCGGTCATGCCGACCCTGCAGTTTTCCGGCATGATGGAACCGGTCTCATCGCTCGAAGGCCCAGCGCGGATTTTGGGCACCTTCTGGCCCACGACCTGGTATATGACGATCAGCGTCGGCAGTTTCACCAAGGGGTTGGGGCTGGCGGATCTCAGTGGTGCACTGCTCCGACTGGCGGCCTTCGGTCCGGTATTCACCGGGCTGGCCATCCTCGCGCTGCGCAAGCAGGAGCGGTGAGCGTGCGGCGTCTGATCAATATTTTCTGGCTTTTCGGCAAGGAGCTGAAAAGCGTACTGGGCGACCCGGTCATGGTGATCCTGATCCTGTGGTCCTTCGTCGTCGCTGTGATGCTGGAGGCGAGCGGCGCGGGCGACACGGTACGCAACGCCGCCATCGCCATTGTCGACGAAGACCAGTCGGCCCTCAGCAGACAGATTAGCTCGGCGCTGGTACCGCCCTGGTTCCAGACGCCGGTGGCCATGAGTCCCGAGCAGGCGGGCGCTGCCATGGACCGGGGGGAGATCATGTTCGTGCTGTCCTTCCCACCGGATTTCGCAGCCGATGTGATCGCGGGCAAAACGCCCGCCGCGCAGGTTCAGGTGGATGCCACCGCGGTGTCGCAGGCGCAGCTTGGCACCGACTACATCAGCAATATCGTGCAGTCTGAGGCGCGCGCGTTCCTGTCGGGCAGCCCCGCGCTACCCGATCCACCGCTGCGGCTGGAATTGCGCCGTGCCTTCAACTCCAACGGCAACCCGGTCTGGTTCAAGGCGGTCTCCTCATTGCTCAACCAACTGTCGCTGCTGACCATCGCGTTGACCGGCGCGGCGATGCTGCGCGAACGGGAACACGGCACCATCGAGCATCTGATGGTGATGCCGCTGACCCCGGTGGAAGTGGCGCTATCCAAGGTTCTGGCGACGATGGCCGTGGTTCTGGTGGCCTTTATCGGCTCGCTTCTGTTTGTCGTGCAAGGGGTGTTACGGGTACCGGTGGCGGGGTCGGTGCCATTGTTGGTCGCGGGTGCAGCGGTTTATCTGTGGGCGGCCGCCGCGATAGGCATGTTCCTTGGCACCATGGCACGCAGTATGGCGCAGTTCGCGCTGCTGGTGATCATGGTGATTATCCCGGTGATCATGCTCTCGGGTGGCATGGGTGCGGTGGAGAGCCAGCCCGACATCGTCCAGCGTCTGACTCTGGCGCTGCCTTCGCGCCATTTCCTCGCCTTTGCCAAGGCGGTGGCTTTTCGCGGTGCGGGTATCGAATCGGTCTGGATCGAAGTCCTGCTGATGGCCGGGCTGGGCGTCGCATTCTTTGTGGCCAGTCTTGCACTGTTCCGCCGCTCGATGAGTCTGAGCAGCTGAGCCGTGGGCGTGCTGTTCACCGTGAGCTGCATCGGTTCCGTGGTAGCGGGATGGGGCGCTGGCAGGGCGCTATACGTAGCCGACGATGCATCCAGCCGGACCCCGGTCACTGTTTGATTCTGCGAGTAACGAGTTCCCCCGCGCGTACATTTAGCAAAGTGGTGATGAGATGCCGTGCTACATGCGGACAAACAGGCAACCCGCCTGGCTCCGGGTAAGCCAGTATCGGACGCCAATCGCATGGAAATGACGACCATGTCTGTTCACGACACAGTACGGAAGCTGCGCCATCTGATTCGAAAAATTGCGCCGGGAATACTGGCCCTGTCCGAATACCGGCTCTCCTGGCTGTCCTGGGATCTCGCCGCCGGCTTATCGGTTGCAGCGATCGCTCTGCCCGTGGGCATGGCTTACGCGGATCTTGCCGGCGTGCTCCCGGTCATCGGCATGTACTCCGCGATCTTCCCGCTCTTTGCGTACGCGCTGTTCGGCTCCTCGCGCCAGCTGATCACCGGTCCGGATGCGGCGACCTGCATCCTTGTAGCCGCTACGTTGGGCCCCTTGGCAGGCGGCGATCCGGAGCACTACGCAGCGCTGCTGTTGGGGCTGACGGTGATGACCGGACTGCTCTACCTGTTTGCCGGTGTAATCAGGCTCGGATTCATCGCCAATTTCCTCTCCCAACCGATTCTGACAGGCTATCTGAACGGCATCGCTTTACTCATCATGGTGGGGCAGGTGTCAAAGTTGCTCGGCTACACGAGCACGGAAGAGCAGTTCTTCAGGAAGATCCTGGAGTTTTTTCAGCGTGTTGATCAAAGTCACTGGCCAACAGCGGCGCTCGGGACCGGCATGCTCCTGGTTCTGATGCTGATAATCCGCTATCAGCCGCGACTGCCGGGCGCCTTCGTCGTGGTCGGCCTGGCCACCCTCCTGGTTGCAGGCTTTGGTCTGGATCATCAAGGGGTGACGGTCCTGGGGCACGTACCCGGCGGTCTACCTTCGATCGTACTGCCCTCTTTCCACCACGGCGTCTTCAATGACCTCTTCAGCGCTGCCGCCGGAATCGTGCTGGTTAGCTTCACCAGCGGCGTGCTCACCGCCAAAAGTTTCGCCCGGCGCAACGGCTACGAGATCAATGCCAACCAGGAGCTGATCGGATTCGGGGCGTGCAACCTGGCTTCCGGTCTGGCCCAGGGCTTTCCGGTAACGGGCGCCGATTCCCGTACCGCCGTAAACAATGCCATGGGCGGCAAAACCCAGATGGTTGGACTGATAGCGGGCGGAGCGATGCTGCTGGTCCTGGTGTTTCTGAGCTCGCCCCTGGCCTACGTGCCGACAACCGCACTCGCCGCCGTAATCCTGGTTTCCGCGATGGGCCTGTTCGATCTGGCGGATCTGCGGCTGCTCTATCGCATGAGTTACCGGGAGTTTCTGATGTCCGTGGGCACCACCCTGGGGGTGCTGGCGCTCGGCGTTCTGCCGGGGGTCTTGCTGGCGGTTGCCCTGTCCCTGATCTGGCTGCTGTCGGTCGGGTCGCGGCCACACGATGCGGTACTGGGCAGGGCAGAAGGGCACAGAGGTTTCCACAATATTGCCGACTATCCCGACGCCAGGACAATCCCTGGCCTTCTGCTCTACCGGTTCGACTCAGATCTGGTGTTCTACAATGCCGATTACATGAAGGCTAGGGTTCGGGCAGCCGTTGCTGCACAAAAGACACCGGTCAAATGGGTTGTATTGGACGCCAGCGCTATCAATGTGATTGACGTTACCGGGCTGCGCAAGCTCTACGAGTTACGTGAAGAGTTGGCCGCTGCAGGTGTTTCGTTTTATATCGCGCGGGTGAAGCGACACCTGGGACGCTTCTTCAATGAAGCGTTCTCCAAGAAGCAGCGTAAGAAATCGAAGAAATACCGCTTCCAGACCTTGAAGCCGGCAATAAAGGCTTTTCTGGAAGAGCAACAGGCCAGGGGATTGACGCTACCCGGTACGGATGCGGCCGATCCCGCATCGCATGACCCGGAATGGAGGGAACCGGTACAGCCGCCACGGATGGAGGAACTGAACAGGATGCCGGAAAACCGAGAGGACGAAGGGCCCACGCGGATGGAACAAACACCCGGAAAGTAGGGTATGCACATGAGGTTCTCTTTACGGGAAGGGAGGCGCTGTGAAGTGGTTCTTGCCACCAGATGATTGTGTGCGACTACCGGAATCATCTTAGGGAGCGAAGTTCATGAAACTTCATATTCTTTCCGATCTCCATTTGAATGTCGCTGCATTTGAGGTGCCTGAAACGGATGCGGATATCGTGGTTCTCGCAGGAGACATCGCCCGTCCCAAAGAGGCCATTGCATGGGCAAGCGCGGTTGCCAAGCCACTTCTTTACGTGCCGGGTAATCACGAATACTACGGAGGCAGTATTGCCTCAACGGTCGAGGAAATGCGACAGCTATGCTGCCGATCCGACATCTATGTGCTAGACAACGATGCTGTCGTCATCGATGGCGTGCGCTTTCTTGGAACGACGTTGTGGACCGATTTCCAGCTGTTTGGCGGAGATGAGAGACGAGATCTGGCAATCGATGCAGCGTTGAACTTCATGCATGACTTCAGCAGAATTCGAATGGACGAAGTATCGGAAACGCTGTTCACGCCGGCTGCCTCCGCAGTGCAGTTCACCCGCCATGCGAATTGGCTGGAAGAAAGATTGGCGGAATCGTTCCAGGGTATAACCGTTGTCACCACGCATCACGCCCCGTCGCCGAAAAGCATACATCCGAGATTCGCCGACTCCCCGTTGAATGCCTGCTTTGTCTCCGATGCCGAACGACTGATCGACGGGAGACACGTTGCTCTTTGGATACACGGTCACACCCACGACAGCTTTGACTATGTATTGAACGATACGCGTGTGGTCTGTAACCCACGCGGCTACGCCAGGAACGGCGTGAGTGAGAACCCAAACTTCGATCCTGGTCTTGTCATCGAACTCGGGTAAGGGTGTGCGCCTCAGCCGTGCGCGCCCGATATTGGAACTCAGCGGTATATGAAATCCGCTGATCGCTTTCTCCAACACTGAACATTCCCCACTGTCAAGGAGTTACTGCAATGAAGAAGATCGAAGGCAATTGTCGAGAAGTCTGCGAAGAGTCCGAATTCATGGCGATCGTCACCTCCGGGGAGAACGGGCCTCACGTGGTCGGCAACTGGGGTGACTACCACCGCGCTCTGGGTATCCAGGAAGACACGATCATTCTCCCGGCTGGCCGCTATCATCAGACGGAGCAAAATCTCCTCAAGAATAACCGCGTTCAGTTACTGGTCGCCTCCAGGAAGGTGCAGGGAAGCCGCAGCCCCGGCCAGGGGTACCTCATCGTCGGCACCGCTGAGATTGTCGGCTCCGGGGATGTCGTGGATGCGGTCAAGGCGAAATTCCCCTGGGCGCGTGGCGCGCTGGTGATTCACGTCGAGCAGGTCGAAGCGCAGCTATAGCGCCCGGATTCAACATGGACTCGTAAATACGGACACATCCGTTTATTTGCCAGGAGATCAACAGTGATCGTGACGGGCGCACCAAATTGTGCAAACCCGCCTGTACGAACGGAGCACTCAGGGTACCCCTGATCAGGTCCTGCTCAGTGATTCTGTTACCCAGAGGGCGCGATTTCGGCGCTGGAAAGCTTGGCAGTACCCGCTATTACCCGCGCTTTCGGTATTGAACTCGCGCCTTCTGAACAACACCCTCTTCTGACCAGAATCAAACAGAGGTTGCGCACGGACAGATCATGGTTTTTCCGGTTTTTTTGTCCAGGGTTTTTGTCCCCGGTTCTTCCTTTCCGGATCGCCGATAGGGGATCCGCAAACCCCTCGTCTTCAGGCGCTGGATGGTGAGCCATGGGCGTGGCCGCGAGAGCGGGAGTCTGCTGAAGGTTTGAGCGAAGAACTCCTTCTCCCTGAGGGAGAAGGTGAGGAAGAGGGGGGGCAGATATCTGAGTGCGGTTGTGGGTTTGATCCCCTCACCCTAACCCTCTCCCTCGGGGAGAGGGTTAGGGTGGGTACAGACCGGTAACATGGTTTACAGAATAGACCGGGCACAAGGTTTACAGGGTAGATTGCGTTGGCAAGGAGGACTTGCCGATGCCCTGGAAAGAGACCTGTGCGATGGATCAACGAGTTCAGT